>JAZNAI010000049.1:0-13650 GCA_045586465.1 Acutalibacteraceae bacterium
AATACACCGTAAGCGACATTGACCTTCTGCTTGCCGATAAAGGTGCAGGCAAAGCCGCAAAGGCATTCGGAATCTGCCTGGGGCTTGCATTCGTTTGTATCACAACCGATTTCATTGTAAAAGCCGGGGGAGTAATCTCTATGGGCGGTATTGCCGTGTTCTTTGTTGCAGGAGGTATCTCCGCTGCCCTTATTACGGGTGTCAGAGGCAAAAATCTCCTCTCGGGCTTCGGTGAGGGAATAAAGACTGTTGCCCCTGCAATCCCCCTTATTGTTATCGTTATTTCCGTGGCGTACATACTCAATACGGGTAAGATTATGCACACAATTCTTCACTATATTCACGGTGTTATTGAGGGAATGAACCCCTTAGGGGCAATTCTTCTTATCTTCGTATTCATTGCCCTTTTAGAGTTCTTTATCGGCTCGGGCACGGCAAAGGCATTTCTTGTTATGCCTCTCGTTCTGCCCCTTTCTCATCTTATCGGACTTTCCTCAAACAGCGTGGTGCTGTCCTTCTGCCTTGCAGACGGCTTTACGAATCTTCTTTACCCCACAAGCGGTATTATGATAATTGCCATAGGTCTTGTTGGTGTATCCTACACAAAATGGCTGAAATTCTCCTGGCCGCTGTTTGTAATCGAAGGCATTATTTCCGTTGCCGTTATGATGCTTGCCGTGCTTGTTAATTATCATTAAATATCTGAACGCATTACCCTTTGTGCAGCAATATGACATTTGTCCTGTAGGGGTCGGCGTCCTCGACGACCCGCCCTGATAAAATGATAATTTTTTGCATTAATTTCTGTAGTAGATAAAAATGTGCCTTTTAGGGGCATAGCTTCTGTAAATTTATTTCCTGCCTGCGGGATGTCGGGGACGCCATCCCCTACAAGGTAAGGTGACATTACAGCCCCACGGTTGATTGCATTTACCGTTAAATTATGATTCCTTGACTTCGTGTTAAACTTTTGTTAATATAAATCCATAAACATAAAGGAGAGAAAACTATGCCCAAGAAATTCCTTATAATCAATGCCGATGACTTCGGACTCTGCCACTCCGCTAACGAGGCGGTTATGGATCTGTTTTTGTCCGGCTCAATTTTTTCATCTACCATTATGGCTCCCTGCCCGGGGGCAGACGAGGCTATTCAGTTCTCAATTGACCATCCCGAGTTTGCTATCGGTGTGCACCTTACCCACACAAACGAATGGCAGGAAAACTTCCCTTGGGGTGCTATGACGGGACTGCCTTCTCTTCAGAACGAGCACGGCAGAATGTGGCCCGAAAGTGAGGATTTTGAGGCACACTGCGACTATGACGAGGCTGTAAAGGAAACAATTGCACAGATTGAATACTGCGAAAACAAGGGTATGAAGCCCTCCCATATCGACAGCCACATGGGTGCACTTTACGGAATGAACGGAAAGCTTTTAATGCTTCCCAAGACCCTCGCAGTATGCGGTAAGAAGGGCTATCCCTTCCGTATGTTCTCCAAACCCTACACACCTCAGTGTCCCGAGGGCACACCCGTATGGCTTTTCTCCGTTGCAAGCGTGCTTTCCGGTATGTTCGGTAAGAAGAACAACGTTCCTATGCCCGACTACCTTATCTTCCCCGAAAACATCGAAACGGGCAAGACCTACGAGGAATTCAAGTACAACTTCATTGAATATCTCATAAAGATTCCTGAGGGGATTTCCGAAACCTACGTGCATCCTGCAATGCCCACCGACGAAATGAAGTCAATCACGGGCACCTGGCAGAGAAGATACTGGGAATATCTCGTAATGAAGGATCCCGAAACTCACGCAGCCTTCAAAACTCACGGAATTAAGCTCATAAACTACCGTGAGCTTGCCGAAATGAGAAGACAGGGTAAATAAGGAGGTATTCTTATGATTCAGTGGATTGCCGAAGCTCTGAACCTTGCTTTCAGAGAGCAGTGGGCGCTTGAAAATGCAATTAACGGTCTTAAGTCCCTTGTTACGGGCGGCGGAGCCAGAGGCTTTATTGCTACCTGTATGATGATTATGGAAATGTTCGGTATGCTTCTCGGAGGCAATGCTGTTTCCGCCTGGGGTCAGGAGCTTGACCTTCAGGACTATGAGCTTGTATACGTTGACGAATTCGAGGGTGATGAGCTTAATCTCACCGACTGGCGTGTAAGAGGCCCCGGAAAAACCCGTGGCGGCTTCAACAGTGAAAGTCAGCTTTCCGTTAAGGACGGCAACCTTTATCTTACGGGCGAATACGTTGAAAACGGCACCTACGGTGACGGCTGGTACGGTGTTTCCGTAGCTCTCAGAGAGCTTTATCTCAGAGGCTATTTCGAAATCCGCTGTAAGTGTGCCGCCAGCGATGCCTTCTGGTCTGCATTCTGGATTCAGGGAATGAAGTCTCCCTATGATGCGGCTATTTCTCAGGGCGGTCTCGAAAGCTGTGAAATCGACATTTTCGAGGCTATGGGCTACGGTGAAAAAGGCAGACAGAATGCCGTTACACAGACTATTCACTGCGCAGGTGTCGGCGGTGAAACCGAAGGCTTCCAGTCAAGAATCCTCGGCTTCTTCAACGGTAAGGATATCTACAGCGAATACAATACCTACGGTCTCGAGTGGACTGAGGATGAATACATCTTCTACGTAAACGGTGTTGAAACAACACGCTCCTCCTTCGGTGAGGGTGTCTGCAGAAATGCCGAGGAGGTTATCATCTCCCTTTGCGTTCCCTCTGCAGAGGAATTTGAGGGCAGAGATAAGTCCGAAAAATGCGAAATGGTTGTAGATTACGTAAAAATCTATCAGAAGGCTGAATAATGCAAATAAACACAAAGACCTCGGACAGAATACTGTCTGAGGTCATATCTTTTGATAAAGGGATGTAAAAATACGGTACACCGAAAGGATGTACCGTTTTTTTTGTTATGCTGTCTGTAAAGCCTTCTGCTTCTTTCCTGCAATAATCTGAAGTGTAATTACTGCCGCTACGAGAGCAACACCGATTATATCGGTAATTGTTTCGGGAACAATCAGACACATACCGCCTGCAAGAATCATAAGTCTCTGCCACCAGGGAAGCTTTACCGAGTGGTAGCCCTCCATACCTGAGGCAACCGCATAAATGCCGATAAATGAGGTTATGATGATAGATATAACATCAAATATGCCGGCGTCTATAAAGAGCATTTTGGGGTTATATGCGAACATATAGGGGATGATGAAGGCGGCAATTGCAAGACGTGTTGCCGTGACGCCCGTCTTCAGCGGATTTGACTTTGCAATAGCAGAGCCTGCATATGCTGCAAGGGCAACGGGGGGAGTGATATCCGCAACAATACCGAAGTAGAAAACAAACATATGGGCGGCAAGTGCAGGTATGCCCATCTTGATAAGAATGGGAGCCGTAATGGTTGCCATAATAACATAGTTTGCCGTTGTGGGAACACCCATACCGAGAACGATACAGCAAAGCATTGTAAGGAAGAGTGCTAAGAACATACTGTCCTGAGCAATGGGAACAAGTGTGTTGAGAAGAAGCTGACCGAGAGCTGTCATTGTAACAACACCTGCAATAAGACCTGCCATACCGCAGGCAGCGGCAACGCCTATGGTGTTCTTTGCGCCGTTGTGAAGTGAATCAATAATAACCGTGGGAGACAGGGGAGCATCCTTCTTTGAAATAAAGGAAACTGCAAAGCAGGTAAGAATACCGCAGAAAACTGCCTTTGTCATCATTGAAGCACCGAAGGGAAGCCACATTCCGAGAGTTACCGCAACGGGGATAAGGGGAAGGAAGAGCTTCGGAATATCCTTGGAATCTGCGGTTTTGTGAAGCAGCTTGTCTACAATACTTACGGGGAAAAGGCTTACTATAAGTGAAGCCAGAATTGCGAAGCAGGCAGAAACACCTGCGCTGAAGTAATTCATACAGATAACAAGAATTACTATGGGTAAAAGAAGATAGCCGTTCTTTGCTATAAGCTTGAAGAAGTTCGGAATTGCATCCTTGGGAAGACCTTTAAGTCCTAATTTCTTTGCCTCAAAGTGAATCATAAGGAAGATTCCCGTGAAGTAAAGAGCAGCAGGAAGAATTGCGGTTACTGCAATTGTTGCATAGGGCACACCCGTGATTTCAGCCATAAGGAAGGCTGCCGCACCCATAATGGGAGGCATAATCTGTCCGCCCGTTGAAGCCGCCGCCTCAACGGCTGCCGCAAAGTGAGGCTGGTATCCCGTCTTTTTCATAAGAGGGATTGTGATTGAGCCTGAGCCTACCGTGTTTGCAACGGAGGAGCCTGAATACATACCCTCGAGTGCGCTTGAAATAACAGCAACCTTTGCAGGTCCGCCGACACTTCCGCCTGCAATTGAGTTTGCAAGGTCAACGAAGAAGGTGCCGATGCCCGTTTTTTCAAGAAGGGCGCCGAGGATAATAAAGAGAACGATAAATGTTGTGCATACGTAAACGGGAGTTGAGAAAAGACCGTTTGCCACGTCGTAGAAAAGACCGTATGCAAGATTTCTCAATGCCTTATCGGGATTTTCCGTGAAAGCCTTTATTGCCGCATAGGCTATAAACGCACCTGCAACGAAAATGATGGGAAGTCCGACTGCACGCCTTACAAGCTCCACAAGCAGAATTATAGCAAGAAATGCTATAACAATCTGTAAGGTGCCGATTCGTCTTGACATCATTACGATTTCTTCCTGGCATATTGCATAGTAAAGGAAGCACGAGGCACCTGCAAGCCCTAAGAAAATATCGTAAACGGGTACGTAGTTAATGCGCTTGGTCTGCTTTTTGTAGGCAGGGAAAATAAGATAGCCTATAAAAAGTATGAAAGCCATAAAGGTTGTCAGCTTTGTGTATTTTGTGGCATTGGGAAAAATCAGCGCCATTGAAATCATATAAACGCTGAATGAACAAAGAAGACCGGTGATAACGTGCTTTCTCCAGCCTGTGAAAATTCTTGTATTGCTTTCACGGTCGAATTCCTGCATTATCTTGTCCGCATCAACGACTTCTTCGTTCTGGGTGATTTTTGCGGTGTTTTCATCCATAAGATTTTTCCCCTTTCTTGATTTTTTGAAATAAAAGTGCCGCAATTTATGAAAACTGCGGCACCTTGTATTACCGAATATTCAGTGAAATTTAAGCAGCAGCTGTTGTGTCTTCGATAGCTTCTGCTGTTGTGTCTTCAACTGCTTCTGTTGTTTCGTCGGCAGCAGCCTCTGTTGTTTCTTCAACGTCAGCCTCAACTATGCCTTTTTCTACATAGTACTTGAGTGCACCGGGATGAAGGGGAACGTCACCGATACCGTTAACGGTTGTGTTGATGTCCATCTGAGCAGCCTTAGCGTGGCAAGTAGCTACATCCTCAACCTCCCAGAGGTTCTTTGTGATTTCGTAAACCTGATCTTCGCTCATTTCGTTTGTTACAACGTAAGTAGCCATAATAGCAACTGTGTTTACGGGCTCTGTGATGAAGCCGTAGTCAGCGCTTGTCATTTCATACTTGGTGTAGAAGGGGAAGTCATTCATAAGCTTAGCAATAACGTCCTCGCCGAGGTCAACAGCAACAACGTTTGTAGCAGTTGCAAGCTCTGTGATAGCTGTTGTGGGAGTACCTGCTGTGATGAAAGCAGCATCAATAGCACCGTCCTTGAGAGCAGTAGCACTGTCACCGAAGGAAGCAAATGTTGCCTTGATGTCTGTTTCGTAGTCGATGCCTGCAGCAGCAAGAATCTGAGTAGCGTTGTAGAATACGCCTGAGCCTGCGTCACCGATAGCAACGTTCTTACCCTTAAGGTCAGCTACTGTCTTGATGCCTGAAGCCTCAGTTGCGATAAGCTGGCAAACCTCGGGGTAGATGCAAGCGATAGCAGAGAAGGTCTTGATGGGAGCAGCGAAGCCGTTTGTTCCGTTGTAAGCATAGTTCATAACGTCGTTCTGAACTGTAGCCATATGGTAGTCGCCGTCGTCAATGCCTTCGATGTTAGCCTGTGAGCCGCCGGTGGAAACTACTTCAAAGCCGTATGTGCCTGTAGTAATTGCCTGAGTGGAAGCACCTGCGAATGCATAGTATGTGCCTGTTGTACCGCCGGTACCAACCTTGATTGTTTCAAATGTCTTGTCACCGTAAACTACGTCTACGGGAGCAGCTGTTGTCTCTTCACCGGGAGCTGCGGTTGTTTCCTCTGTGGTGCCGCCGCAAGCAGCGAAGCAAGCTACACAGAATGTGAGTGCGAGAAGAATAGCAATAATTTTCTTCATTGTGGGATACCTCTTTCTTTTTTATTTTTTTACTAAGAATATTAGTCCCGCTTATATTACCACAAAAAACAATATATGTAAAATATAAATAATATATAGGTGATATAAATAAAATTTATGATTATCGGAAAAGTATAAATTTTTTTACATATTATGTGCACTATGTCCTACAATTTTTCTTGTATTTTTTCATTTTTCAATATATACTGTAATAAAGTAAGTTTTTTACGGGAGGAAGTGACGCTTATGCTTGACGGTATGGATTATGTATATGAGGTGTATCTGGAAAAAAGCTTTTCGGGTGCGGCAAAAAAGCTCTTTGTTTCTCAGCCTGCTCTCTCAGCCGCAGTTAAAAAGGTTGAAAAGCAGTTAGGTATTACGATTTTTGACAGAAGCACAAATCCCATTTCCCTTACTCAGGCAGGGCGTGTGTGTATAGAATCAATTGAGCAGATGAAGGCGCTGCAGCACAATATGCTCAATCAGCTTAATGACCTTTCGGATATGAAAAGCGGAAGCGTTATTGTCAGCGCCGAAAACTTTATTTCCTCATTTATTCTTCCCGATATTATAATTGAGTTTATGAATACCTACAGCGGTATCACCGTGGAGCTTGTGGAATCCCACTCCCACGACCTGAAAAATCAGCTTCTGGAGGAAAAGGTTGATATTCTTGTGGCTCACGACTTTGACCCCGAGCTTTTCACCTCCTTCCCCCTTGCGGACGAAACTCTTCTGCTTGCCGTTCCGGCAGCTTTCTCCGTAAATGAGAAGTTCACGGATAAGAGCTTAACGGATGAGGACGTGAAGAACAAGAAATATCTCGAAAAGGGCTGTCCTACGGTGGATCTTCAGGAGTTCTCCGAAGAGGATTTCTTAGTGCTTAAAAAGGGCAACGATATGTTTACCCGTACAATGCAGCTCTGCGAAAACGCAGGGTTTCAGCCCAGGGTAAAAATCTATCCCGATCAGCTTCTCACCGCCTACAATATGGCAAGGGCGGGACTCGGCATCACAATTGTTACGGACAATCTTTTAAGAGCCGAGCGCGGTGCCTCAAAATGTGTCTTCTATAAGCTTTCGGGGGATAACACCCGAAGAAAGCTTGCAATGGGTTATAAAAAGAAGAGATATCCTTCAAGGGCCATGGAGGCCTTTGTGCAATGTGCAAAACAAGTATATGACAGAAAGTGAGTAATCTTATGGAAAAGAAAAGACATTGGCTGAAGGGCGACTGCCACCTGCATACCGTAAATTCCGACGGAAAATGCACTCCCGAAGAGCTTTACGATATGCTTTATGAGTACGGCTTTGATTTTGCATTTATCACAGACCACAACGTAAACACACCCGGCAGAAAGGCATTTACGCACCGTGGTGTGGCAATTTTCCCCGGAATGGAAATTTCGGGCAACCTCGGTCACGTGAACATCTGGGGTGAAAACCTTCCCTTTGAAAGAATACAGCGTCCCGACACGGAAGAGGCCTACTATACACTTATTGAAAAGGCGAGGGCTGCAGGCTGTCACGTCAGCGTAAACCACCCCTTTGACAGAAAGCTTTCCTGGAAAATTGACCGTGATAATTTTAAGATGGACTCCGTTGAGGTATGGAATTCTCCTATGCATACGGATAATATCTACTGTCAGCAGTGGTGGTCTGAAAAGCTCCTGCAGGGTGAATTTATTCCTGCCGTAGGCGGCAGCGACTATCACGAGGACTATGTCGTAACCCGTCTTTTAGGCGTTCCCACAACCTATGTATGTGCAGAATCAGCTTCAATTGACGACGTTCTTTCTGCCATAAAAAAGGGGCATATATTCGTTACAAATTCCCCCAAGGCACCGAAAATATTCCTGACCTCGGGGGATGCAATTCCCGGTGATAAGGTGAAATTCTCCGAGGGTATTTCTGTTGAGCTTAACATTGAAACGCTCAAAAAGGGACAGACTGCCCGTATTTACCATAACGAGAACGTGATTTTTGAATTTACCGCAAGGAAGAACGAAAAGAATTTTTCCGCTTCCGTTACAGTACCCTCCGAGGGCTTTGTGAGAGCAGACGTGAAGTTTACTTATAATTCCCTTATAAAGGCAGGCTACGTACAGCTTGCAGGCAAGGGCTTCGGTATGCACGACAAGGGCGAGCCCGTCCCCGATATGCTTTACTCCTTCACCAACCCCATTTTCTTTGTAAACGAGGCATAAATCACCGTCTTTGACGCACAGTATAAAATAAGGGATATCTGCCACGGGGTCAGTGGTCGATATCCTTTTTTTGTCTCTGAGACTGTGCCGTTAATTTTACCTTGTAGGGGTCGGCGTCCCCGACGGCCCGAGATAAAGGCAGTAAATAAAGATACAAAAAATAATGCCCCGTAGAGGCACATTATCTGCCCACACGGAAATTAACACAAATTCTGTAATTCCTGCATTGCGGGAGGTCGGGGACGCCCTCCCCTACAATGGAAAAAGTGCATTACGGGCATAAAAAATCCGCAGTACAGAGATTGTACTGCGGTAATTTTTTTGTTGAGTTATTACATTCCGATAAGGTCAAAAAGCATCTGAATGTATGACTTGAGCATATCAATGATTGCCTTTGCGAAGTTTACGGGGTAATTTACTATTGTAGCCATAAGTGACTGGTCAAGGTCGGATTCTTCTGCCTTGCCGTCTTCATCCTTTACGATACCGTAGGTATCAACAAGTCTGATTTCCTTTGTCTCGTCATCAACGAGGTATGCCTTATAAGTGAGCTTGCCGCCGTCAATTTCTGTTACGGTGAAGCATCCGCCTAAATCATCATCTCTTGTGGAGAAGATCTTTGCTGCTACCCTTGTAGCAGGATTGGATGCATCGGCGTTTACACCGTATCTCTTTGTTCCTGCCGTTGAGGGAAGAATGTAAACAGTACCTTCGGGCTTTACGGCAAAGGTAATTTCCTCACCGTTAACTGTTTCTGTTACATATTCAACGTTTTCAACAGTTGCATCGCCGTAAACCTGAGTTGTTCTGAGATACATATGATCGTGGCCTGCATATACCATATCAATGTCAAGCTCATCAATGAGGGGAAGAAGAATATTTCTCATCATAATCGTGTCGGGCTTGTTGAAGTGCTTGCCTGCGGAATAAAGTGCTCTGTGCATGAATATAAATTTCCAGGTAGCATCGCTTGTCTTCATATCATTGATAAGCCAGTTTCTCTGAGCCTGGGTCATGGGATACATATCATTTGTATTAAGAACTGCAATGTGAGCGTTGCCGTAGTCAAATGAATAATAAACACCTTCAAGTGACTGATTGTCGCTTTCATCAACAGCAAAGGTGTGCTTGAAAACGTTTGTGTTGAATTTGTTTGTAATGTTACCGTCGTGATTACCTGCAATGGGAACGTGTGTGTAATGGTTGTTCATAAATGCGAAATTGCTGAAGTACCAGTCCCATTCCTCATTTGTGTTGTCGTTTACGTAGTCACCGAGAAGAGCAATGAAGCCTGCATCGGGAGCAGTTGCAACGGCACCCTTAAGAGTTGCGGAAGCTTCCCTGAAATTCTCGTCGCTGCTTGCCTGAACGTCAGCAGAAACAATGAAGGAGAAGCTGCTGTCGCCGTCATCTGTTGTAAAGGTACAGGTATCTCCCCAGAGATTCTTTGCCTTATCGCCTACTCTGTAGGTATAGGAAGTGCCTGCTTCAAGAGTGTTTACGTATACCTTGTGGAAATACTGCTCTCTGAACTTTGCGGTTGAACCGCTGTAATTCATAGCACCCGTGAAGTCGCCGTCAAAGTCCTCTGTCTTCATAATCTGAAGGTCAGATGCGCCGTCTTCATAAGTGTACCAGGAAAAGCCTCTGCCGGACGCGCCGTCTTCAACCATAGTACAGGCAATTCTCTTTACCTCGTCAGCGGATACGCCGAAAGCGAAGGTGCCGAAAAGCATCATAACCGCAAGAACAACGGAAAGAGTCTTCTTTAATGTGTTATTCATAGTAATTCCCTCCGGAAAAATTAATCATATAAAGTATATCACTACAGTTATAAAATGTCAATTTTTTATTTTTTACGGAAATGCAAATTATGTATTTGTGCATATTGTATAAAATTTTGAAAAAACTTGTAACAGCCCTTCTAACAAAATAGTCAAATTTTTGCTTGAAATTAACATCGGATTTTGATAAAATTGTATTCGGAGGTGTTTAACTTGAGTATCGCAAACGAAAAAACCTCTGATATTCCCGTTTACCTTTTTAAACAGGGAAGAAACTGCAGGGCATACGAGTTTTTCGGCTCGCATATCATGGGTGACACTACAGTCTTCAGGGTGTGGGCACCTAAGGCGGTTTCTGTAAGTGTTGTCGGTGAGTTCAACGGATGGAATGAGGAGAGCCATCCCATGAATAAAATTGCCGACGGTATATGGGAGCTTACCGCAGAGGGTGTAAAGCAGTATGACAGCTATAAATACTCCGTGCTCGGTGAAGACGGAGTAAGAAGAATGAAGGCGGACCCCTATGCCTTCCACGCCGAGACGAGACCTGCCAATGCTTCAAAGGTCTATAATCTCGACGGCTTTATATGGACCGACGGGGACTATTTTCAGAGCGTTTACAAGAGGGATATTTATTCCTCTCCCGTAAACGTGTACGAGCTTCACGCAGGCTCCTGGAAAACCTATCCCGACGGACAGCCTCTTTCCTACAGAGCCCTTGCAGACGAGCTTGTGCCTTATCTTAAGGAGATGTCCTATACCCACGTGGAGCTGCTTCCCGTGCTGGAGCATCCCTTTGACGGAAGCTGGGGCTATCAGGTTACGGGCTATTTTGCCGTGACCTCACGCTACGGCACTCCCCACGACTTTATGTATTTCGTGAATAAGCTTCATAATGCAGGCATCGGCGTTATTCTCGACTGGGTGCCGGCGCACTTCCCCAAGGATGCGCACGGACTTTATGAGTTTGACGGCTCTTGCTGCTACGAATATTCGGACCCCCTGAAGCGTGAGCACGCAGACTGGGGAACGAGAATCTTCGATTTCGGCAAAAACGAGGTCATAAGCTTTCTTACCTCAAGTGCCTGCTTCTTTTTTGACAAATACCATATAGACGGACTGCGTGTTGATGCGGTAGCCTCAATGCTCTATCTCGATTACGGCAGACGTGACGGCGGCTGGAGACCAAATATCTACGGCGGAAGAGAGAATCTCGAGGCGGTAGCCTTTATAAGATACCTTAACGAAACCGTTTTCAGGGAATATCATCACGCTCTTATGATTGCGGAGGAAAGCACCGCCTGGCCCCTTGTGACGAAGCCCGTTTCCGTTGACGGTCTCGGCTTCAATTTCAAGTGGAATATGGGCTGGATGAACGACATCCTCAGGTATTCCGAGCTTGACGGTCTTTCAAGAAAGTATAATCACGACCTTATAACCTTCTCGATGTTCTACGCATTTTCGGAGAATTTCGTGCTTCCCGTTTCACACGATGAGGTTGTGCACGGAAAGAAATCCCTTCTTGATAAGATGCCCGGAACCTATGAGGAGAAATTCAAGGGGCTTAAGGCGTTTTTAGGTTATATGTATTCACACCCCGGAAAGAAGCTTCTTTTTATGGGACAGGAATTCGGTCAGTTCATAGAATGGGACGAGAAAAAGCAGCTCGACTGGTTCTTACTTGACTATGATGCACACAGAAACCTTCACGCCTTCGTAAAGAAGCTCAATAAGGTGTATAAGGATACTCCCGCATTGTGGGAAATCGACTATTCCTGGGACGGCTTTACCTGGCTTGTAAGCGACGACAATCAGAACTCCGTTGCCGCCTTTGAAAGAAGAGACAGCAACGGCGACAGAATAATTGCAATCTGCAACTTCACTCCCGTTACCCGTGAAAATTACAGAATCGGAGTTGAAAGAAAGGGCTCACTTACTTATCTTCTCAATTCCGAAAGCACGGAATTCGGCGGCAGCGAAGAAATTTCAAAAAAGCGTATATACACGGAAAAGGTACCCATGCACGGCAAGGAGCACTCCTTCCCCGTGACACTCCCGGGACTTTCCGCAGTATATCTGAGATACAAACCCTACAAAACAAAATCTAAATAAAATCGGAAAGGAAGACCCCCAGATGGCAAGAAAAACAGAATGTATAGCTATGCTGCTCGCAGGCGGACAGGGCAGCAGACTCGGAATTCTTACAAAGAATATCGCAAAGCCCGCAGTACCCTACGGCGGAAAGTACAGAATTATTGACTTTCCCCTTTCAAACTGTGCAAACTCAGGTATCTACACAGTAGGTGTTCTTACACAGTATCAGCCCCTTGAGCTTAACGATTACATCGGAAACGGACAGCCCTGGGACCTTGACCGTGCAGAGGGCGGCGTGCACATTCTTTCTCCCTATCAGCAGATTAAGGGCACTGAATGGTACAAGGGCACTGCAAACGCTATTTATCAGAACATAAACTTTATAGACCGCTATGACCCCGAATACGTTGCAATTCTTTCGGGTGACCATATCTATAAGATGGACTATGCAAAGATGCTTGAGTTCCACAAGGAAAAGGATGCAGCCTGCACAATTGCAATGCTTGAGGTTCCGTGGGAGGAGGCATCCCGCTTCGGTCTTATGTTCGTAAATGACGACGGAGCTATCACAGCCTTCGAGGAAAAGCCCAAGGTTCCCAAATCCAACAAGGCTTCAATGGGTGTTTATATCTTCACCTGGAAGAAGCTCCGTGAGTACCTCATTGCCGACGAAAATACACCCGGCTCATCCAACGACTTCGGTAAGAACGTTATTCCTGCAATGCACGAGGCAGGGGAGAGAATGTTTGCCTATAAGTTCGACGGCTACTGGAAGGACGTAGGAACAATCGACAGTCTCTGGGAGGCAAACCTTGACCTTCTCAATCCCAGAATCAATATCGACCTCAGCGATACGGACTGGCCCATTTACTGCAAGAACTCAGCTCTTGCTCCCCATTTCGCATCCAAGGATTCCGATATTCAGAATTCAATGGTTTCGGGCGGATGTATAATTGACGGTAAGGTTGATTTCTCGGTTCTTTTCTCAAACGTTACCGTTGAAAAGGGCGCAAGCGTTGAATATTCAATCGTTATGCCCGGTGCCGTTATCAAGAAGGGCGCCAAGGTTAAATACGCTATGGTAGCGGAAAATGCCGTTATTGAAGAAAATGCAGTTGTAGGTGAAGCTCCCGAGGAGATAAAGGACCTTGAAAAGTGGGGCGTTACCGTTATCGGCTCCGATATCACAATCGGCAAAAAGGCTAAAATCTCAGCAAATCTTATGATTGACGAAAACGTTAAGGAGGGCGAAGTAAAATGAACGGAAAAGATGTACTCGGTTTAATT
>JAZNAI010000050.1:0-4061 GCA_045586465.1 Acutalibacteraceae bacterium
CCAAACCATTTCTATTATACATGGAGGTTAAGTTTTTTCTTTAGTTTTTTGTGGCTTGCCATTGCTCGCCACATTTTGTTTTTACTAAAGCATTTTAATTCCCCCGGTAGAACCGGGGGTTTTGTCTTTGCTGAAGACCAAAAAAAGACCTTAGGTAACAAAAGTTACTTAAGGTCAATTTTTATTAAGTAAAATTATTCAGCGTCAGTTGCTTCTGCTGCAGCTGCTTCTTCGTTTGCCTTTGCGATGAGCTCATCGATAGACATTGTTACGGGAGCAGCATCCTCTTCGGGAGCTTCTTCAACAACCTTCTTCTCGGGAGCGGGAAGAAGAGCCTTGATTGAAAGACCGATCTTTCTCTTTTCGGAGTCAATTTCAATGATCTTAACCTTAACGGTTTCGTCAATTGAAAGAACATCCTGGGGCTTTTCGATTCTTTCATAAGCAATCTGTGAAATGTGAATGAGACCTTCCATACCGGGGAAGATTTCAGCGAAAGCACCGAAGGTTGTAAGCTTTACAATCTTAACGTCTGTTTCTGTGCCCACGGGATAATCTCTCTTGAGAATTTCCCAGGGATTGTCTTCAATTCTCTTGAAGCCGAGAGAAATCTTGCCCTTTTCTCTGTCAAGACCCTTGATGTATACTTCAACAGTATCACCGGGGTTAACAACCTCTGAAGGATGCTTGATTCTCTTCCAGGAGAGCTCTGTTCTGTGAATCATACCTGTAACGCCTTCAAAATCAACGAATGCGCCGTAATCAGTAAGAGATTTAACAACACCTGTGTACTTCTGGCCTTCTTCAGCATTTGCCCAGAACTTTTCCTTGTTAGCCTTACGTGCAATTGAGTTAGCCTCACGGATGGAGCCTACAGCTCTTCTGCGGCGCTTGTCTATATCAATAACAACGAAGTTAACGGTCTTGCCTGTCATATCTTCAAGTCTGCCGCTCTTGGGTACGCCTGAGAGAGAAGCGGGAACGAAGATTCTTGTGCCGTTAACAACAACGATGAGTCCCTTGCTGATAACTTCAACAACGACACCTTCAAGAACCTTTCCTTCCTCTTTTGCTGCAACAATTGTATCCCAATTCTTAACTGCATCATAACGACGCTTTGAAAGCATAATTGTGCCTTCAACATCATTAGTCTTCATAATGATGAGAGTAAGCTCGTCGCCTACCTTAAGCTCCTTCATGGGATCTGCTGTAGGATCTGCACTGTACTCGTCGCTGGGAATATAGCCTGTCTGCTTTCTTCCGATATCAACCTGAATTTCGTTGGGAGCGACGTGCATAACTACGCCTGTTACTTTCTGATCATTGTTCATGCTGTTGAGGGATTCCTCAAGAGCCTGCTCGAAGGACATTTCCTCGGTGTTCTCAACAGCCTCAACCTGTCCCTGGTTTTCAACTGCTGATTCGATGTTTACATTGGACTCGGACATTGTTCTGATTACCTCCTTAATTATACCGTCCGGAGTGGACGCTCCGGCAGTAACTCCGACTGAAGAAGCGCTGTTAAATTTAATTTCCGATAGCTCGGAAGCCTCTTCAATAAGATAAGTGTCTGTGATTTCGGAGCAGAGCTTTCGGAGCTTTTCCGTGTTTGAGCTGTTGCGTCCGCCAATCACTATCATCATATCATTCTCCTTGGCAAGGGCAACTGCCTCTTCCTGCCTCAGAGCGGTAGCATTACATATTGTATCAAATATTTTTAAGTTTGTGAAGAGTGTTTTTGCAAATTTTTCACATTTTTTGAACTCTTTTGCATCAAAAGTTGTCTGAGATACCAAAGAAAACGCATCATTTTCCGAAAAATCATTATTTTTCTTAATGAATTCCAGCTCTTCGGCAGTTGACACCACAAAGCTTTCCGTATTACAGTAGCTTCTTATTCCCTTTACCTCGGGATGATTTGGGTCGCCTGCAATAATAATTTTACTGCCCTCATTGCTTTCCTTCTCCACTATTTTGTGAATCTTCTTCACAAAGGGGCAGGTGGCGTCAAAAAAGCCGATACCGCTCTTCTCTATTTCCGAAAAAAGCTCTTTTGTTATTCCGTGGGTACGGATAATAAGCGTGTAGCCGTCCTTTACCTCAGCTATACCTTCGGCAACATACACACCCTTATCCTCAAGAGATTTAACAAACAAGGGATTGTGAATAAGAGGACCGAGGGTGCAGGCATTTACACCGTCTTTTATATAGTCCTCTGCCTGCTTAACTGCACGGGCAACACCGAAGCAGAAGCCTGCAGATTCTGCGAGAGTTATTTTCATTTACATAGCTTCCTTTGCAAGTGATACTATTTTTGCAACTACCTCATCTATGGGCATATCCGACGAATCGAGGATATATGCGTCGTCAGCAGGCTTTAAGGGAGCAACCGCTCTGTGGGAATCGTTATAGTCCCTGAGCTTTATCTCCTCCAAAAGCTCGTTGTAATCCTTTGGAGTGCCTTTTTCTATAAGCTCCTTATATCTTCTGTCGGCTCTCACCTCGGGAGAGGCGGTAAGGAAGATTTTGGGCTTTGCATGGGGCAGAATCACGGTGCCGATGTCACTGCCGTCCATAAGGCAGTTATTTTCCCTTGCAAATTTCTTCTGCATTTCAAGTAAGAATTCACGCACCTCGGGGATTGCGGAAACGTTTGAAGCTGCCATAGAAGCCTCGGGAAGGCGGATGTCACGGCTGACGTCCTCACCGTTAAGCATCACTCTCTGCTCACCGTCAACAAACTTAAGCTCAAGCTCAATTTCGGGAAGAACGGAAACAACGTCCTCACGGCAGTCCGTTTTCAGGTTTTTTCTGAGAACTGCAACACCTACGGCACGGTAAAGTGCGCCGGTATCAATATAAATAAAGCCCAGCTCCTTTGCCGCAAGCTTTGCCACGGAGCTTTTTCCTGCACCTGCAGGACCGTCAATTGCTATATTAATCATTTATTTTCTCTCCTTTTACGCTGTTACCTGCAAGAGCGCCCGTTGAAAAGGCAATCTGCAGATTGTAGCCGCCCGTGTAGGCATCAACGTCAATTACCTCACCTGCAAAATAAAGACCTCTTACCTTCTTTGACTGCATGGTTTTAGGGTCGATTTCGTCTGTTTTTATACCGCCTGCAGTAATAATTGCCTCGTCAATGGGACGGGTACATTTAATGGTGCAGGTAAGGTTTTTAAGAAGCCACACAAGGTCTTTTCTCATATCTCTTGTTATTTTGTTTGCCCTGAGGTCAGGCTCTATTCCTGAAAGACTTACTATTACGGGAATCAGCTTTCGGGGTAATAATTCCTGTAAAGCATTCCCGAGAGCCTTATTGGAATACTTTCCGAAATCCTTTATTACTCTCTCGTCAAGCTTTTCTTCGGTGAGAGCCGGCTTTAAGTCAATTGAAAGCTCGTACTTTCCGGGCTTTATGTCCCGAAGATGTGCGGAGGCGCTCAAAATCATAGGACCCGAAACACCGAAATGTGTAAAAAGCATTTCGCCGAAATCCGTATAAACCTCCTTGTAGGTGTCAGTATCTCTTATGGTGATTGAAACATTTTTAAGGGAAAGTCCCTGAAGCTTTCTTACCCAGTATTCCTCGGTTTCAAGGGGTACAAGTGAGGGGGTGGGAGGGGTTACGTTATGTCCCACACACTCTGAAAGGGTGTAGCCGTCACCCGTAGAGCCCGTAAGAGGGTAAGAGCAGCCGCCCGTTGCAACGATTACGTCGGGAGCATCATATCTGTTACCGCTTTCCGTAGCAACTCCCGTAATACCGTTTTCGTCCGTAAGAAGGGATGTTACACGCTCCCCTGTTATAATTTTTGCGCCACTGTTTTTAGCGTAAGCGACAATGGCATCGACTATATCCACAGCCTTGTCCGATTCGGGAAAAACACGGTTGCCTCTTTCAATTTTAAGGGGCACGCCCATACCTTCAAACAAATCCATAGTATCATAGGGCATAAACCTTGAAAAAGCACCGTAAAGAAAACGTGAGTTATGTGGAATTGCATCCATAAGCTCGTTTACAAGGGTGCAGGCATTTGTAACGTTACAT
Source organism: Acutalibacteraceae bacterium (assembly GCA_045586465.1). Taxonomy (GTDB): domain Bacteria; phylum Bacillota; class Clostridia; order Oscillospirales; family Acutalibacteraceae; genus RUG806. The sequence continues at coordinate 4,052 of JAZNAI010000050.1, forward strand.
CTGCCCTTGC
>JAZNAI010000051.1:0-5995 GCA_045586465.1 Acutalibacteraceae bacterium
GAATGATCAAGAAGGCAGGTATCCTCTTCAATCAGCTTCCCGATGAAGAATACGATGCACCCTTCGGTCTCGGTTCAGGTGCAGGTACTATTTTCGGCGCAACAGGCGGTGTTATGGAGACTGCTCTCAGAACAGCTTACGAAACCCTTACGGGCGAAGAGCTCCGGAACCTCGAGTTCAACGAAGTAAGAGGTGTTGAAGGCATCAAGGAAGCAACATACACAATTGCAGGCAACGAAATCAGAGTTGCTGTTACTTCCGGTACTGCTAACGCAAAGAAGCTCCTTGAAATGATTAAGTCAGGCGAAAAGACCTATGACTTCATTGAAGTTATGGCATGTCCCGGCGGTTGCGTAAACGGCGGCGGTCAGCCCATTCAGCCCGCATCTGTTCACAACAATGTTGACATCCGTGCAAAGCGTGCTGCAGGTCTTTACAATGATGATAAGAACCTTCCCGTAAGAAAGTCTCATCTTAATCCTGATGTAAAGGCTATTTATGCTGAGTATTTCGGTGAACCCAACTCACACAAGGCTCACGAAATCCTTCACACAGGCTACACAGCACGTCCTAAGTATTAATCAAAAGAATAACGCTGTCAGTTAAATGCTGACAGCGTATTTTTTTATTAAATTTGAGATTATGAGTTGACTGCTTCTGTAACGGCTTCGCTTTTTCTGCGGTGCCGTTTCTTGATTCCTGCAATTTTAACAAGCTCTATCATTGAAAAATATATAAAGATTATTGCAAAGAAGCCTGCAATCATTGCAAAGGTATTCATAAGATAATGTGTACGGTTAATAAAAATAATTATTCTGAAAAATACTGCAAGAACGGCAAGAACAACACTTGCACACATAAGTGCTATACTGAAAATATGTAAGACTATATCGGTAATTTTCTTAAATTTACAAGTAGCAACACATACACAGAAAAAAGCGTAAGGAATCATCTCTATCATAGTAATAAAAGGATAGGTATCCTTAACACCGACCTCTACAAGAATCAACTTATTAAGAAGCAGTGAAACGAAATAAACCGTCGGCGGACAAATGAGAATTATAGGCCTGTCCATAGCCATAGTAATTGAATAAGCAGCAAAGCAAACAGCGGCAGTAAACGGAATTATAATATCAAACACGATATTAATAACGTTTTTATCCATCAGAATGAGCTGTATAACAAGACAAGTACAGCTGAGAATACAGAATATCAATGAATTTTTAACGTTTACGTTTGATTTTATAAATGCCGGCATATCTTTTAATGGCATTATAATCTTCCTTATTGTTTTTTTATCATTATACAATAAAATTTATTTTAATTCAACATATAGTAATTTTTTTTACTTATTTGTAATAATTACGCCCGAACGACAAAAAATACTTCGGGGTGATATTATGAAAAACACATATTACAGACGGGCATATGCGCTCTTTTTTGGTTTTCTGATCATTTTCGGAGGACTAACGGCTAGAATATATGCTATCCAGAAAAGCAGCTACAGCTCAGTTGCCGATGCACAATTTTCAAGAGAAATTACCCTCGGTGAAACAAGGGGATATATCTATGATATAAATATGAAGCCGTTGGTCAATGAAATATCTAAGCGTTATTACATCGTTATGGCGGATGATTCGACGGAAAATATAATATCACAAAATAAGCTCAGCGAAATTAAAAAGGGCTTGTTTATTAAGCTTGAAAGCGAAAAGAAAATAGAAGAATCAAAATTTATTAAAGAATATTCTACCGTAATACGATATGCAGATAATCTTTTATGTCCGCATATAATCGGATACACTAATTCGGAAGATGCAGGTGTGGCAGGAATTGAAAAAGCTTTTAATAAAATACTGACTGATGCTTCAGGAAAGCTTACTGTTTCTTTTAATGCAGATGCATCCGATAACGCAATAAAGGGTGACGGAATAGAGCTTCAAAATTATAACTATAATTCGCCCGCAGGAATTAAACTGACTATAGATAAGGATATTCAGCATATTGCGGAAACTGCCTTGAAAAGCTCTTCTGTAAGCTGCGGTGCTGTTGTAATACTTGAGTGTGCAACCGCCGAAATACGTGCAATTTCAAGCATTCCTTCCTATACTGTTAAAAACATTGAAGAAGCTCTATCCGACAAAAATCTGCCGTTTCTTAACAGAGCATTAAGCGCATATCCCGTAGGCTCAGTATTCAAGCCCGTAATTGCCGTTTCGGCGATAAAAAACGGCTTCAATTTATCAGATTCTTTTGAATGTACCGGCTCTTTAACTCTCGGAGGCAATAATTTTTCCTGTTATAATCATAATGCTCACGGCATAGTAGACCTTAATCTTGCTATAGAGAAATCCTGTAACACTTTTTTTATTAAAACGGGGCTTATTACAGGATATAAAAATATATATGAAACAGCCGAGCTGTTCGGATTCGGAAAAAGGACAGAGCTTTGCTCAACACTGATTTCGGAATCAGGGAATCTTCCTGATGAAAAAGAGATAAATTCAGAAGCTTCTCTTGCCAACATCTGCTTCGGGCAGGGAAGTCTGCTTGCAACACCGCTTCAGTTAGCAGCTGCATATAATGTTTTTGCAAATAACGGTATATATATCGAACCTTACATTCTTAAAGAGCTGATTAATGCTGACGGAAAAGCTTATGCTTATTATAAATCCGAGGATACACATTATGTTGCAGATAAAACCGCAATAGAAACTATCACAAATTGCCTTTATAACAATATGCTTAACGGAACAGGTGTAAACGGCAAACCGGAAAATGTGTCTGCGGCAGGAAAAACCGCAACAGCACAAACCGGAAGATATAACGATAAGGGAGAGGAGATTCTTTGTACCTGGTTCTGCGGTTATTTTCCCTTTGAGAATCCTCAGTATACCGTCGTTGTATTCAATGAAAACGGAAAATCAGCTTCGGAAGACTGCGCTCCCGTATTCAAGGAGATAGCAGAAAGAATTACGGAACTTAAAATACAGCCTTCGAAATAAACGAAGGCTGATATTATTATGTAATTATCGGCTGAAGCTGTTTACCTTCAAGTGCCGACAGCATTGCTTTTTCAGTAAGAGAAAAATCAGCAACTATTGAGGTAGGCTTATTCTCGGCATCATCCTGATTATACGGAACAAAGAAGACGTTTTTATAGTTTAGAAGAGCTCCTATATTTTTTGACGCACCTGCCAGAGCATCATTTGTTGATATAGCAATCAGTAACGGCCGACCGTTTCTCAGATGAGATTTTGCAGCAAGAGTAACAGGTGTATCAGCAATGGAATTAGCAAGCTTTGCAAGGGTATTTCCCGTACACGGTTCGATAATCAGTATATCAAGAAGCTTTTTAGGGCCAATGGGTTCAGCCTCGGAAATTGATGAAATGATATGATGCTCACAGATATTTTCGATTGCATCTCTGAATTCATAAGCCTTGCCGAAGCGAGTATCCGTGGAATATGCATTGTAGCTCATAATCGGAATAATATTGTTGCCTGCTTCTTTCAGCTGTTCCATGGTATTTATGGCTTTTTTGAATGTGCAAAAAGAGCCGGTAAATGCAAAACCGATATTTATCTTATTCATTATTTCACCTCCCGGAGCTGTTTATCTATAGTTTCACCAATAATTATTCCCGCACTTTTCGGGGCAGTTTTTCCGGGTAATGAAAATGCCTTTATAAGTGTTCTTCCGTATAAGGCGCAGGCATCAGAATTGATTCCGTAGGGTGCACTTGCCGCCTCTATAAAAACACAGCCGGAATTGCTGAGAGAAACAGTATTCCTGTCAACGACCAAAGAGGGAACAGTATTTATTATTACGTCAAAGTTTTGTGCAAGTTCACTTATATCCGAAATCCCGTATGCTCTTATACCCTTAAGTGAGGCCTTAATCTGCTGCATTTCATCCCGTGCAAATACAGTAACCTCGGCGCCGAGACTCATAAGCTTTTCTGCCGTAAAGGCTCCTATTCTTCCGTATCCCGTAATTGCGGCTTTCAATCCGAACACGGTAACAGGAAGTTTTTCGAGTACAATTGACAGAATACCTTCAGAGGTCAGCATGGCATTTTTATATATTAGACTTTCAATATTGAAGTAATCACAAGAATATAATGCCCTTGCTTGTACGTTTTTAGAAAAAGGAGGTGAGCCCATTCCGTAAAAAACAATATGTCTGTCATTTATTCTCTCGGTTATTTCCCTTAACTTAATCTCTTCAGATGAAAGCGGAGTATTAAGCAAGTTGCCGTTTTTACTTACCGGAAGAGGAAGTATCAGCACATCCGATAATACGGCTTTATCAATACTCTCGCAGCCTTTAACGTCCTCAGGATATTTTCCGTGCTCACAGCCGAATATTTTAACATCATAGCCTTTTTCTTTAAGATATCCTGACATATATAACTGTCTTGAATCTCCTCCAATTACAGTAATCGTTCTTATCATAGTTTTTCCTCCTCACATTATTTTATGTCGGCATCATCTTGCAGTGACATAAAAGGAAAAAATACTTGACAAACGTTTACTATTAATTTAATATATATGCGTATATAAATAAATGTAATGACGAAGAGAGTAGGTACTGAGCGAAAACTCAAGCGAGCAGGGGATGGTGTGAGCCCTGTGTCAGTAGCCTTTACTGAAAATCACTTCCGAGCAGCTGTCCGGAAAACAGTATGGACAGACGGCAGTTCTCCGTTAAAGGAACGGCATATGATTGTATGTTAATAGGTGGTATAAAAACAAGCTCCCTTGTCCTGTTACGGCAAGGGGATTATTTTTTTCAGGAGGAAATGAAGATGTACGAAAAGGTTTCTACCAACCTTAATTTCGTTGAACGGGAAAAGAAGGTTGAACAATTCTGGAAGGACAACGATATTTTCAGAAAGAGTATGGCTTCCCGTGCTGACGGTGAGTCCTACGTATTTTACGACGGCCCTCCCACGGCTAACGGCAAGCCTCACATAGGTCACGTTCTTACACGTGTTATCAAGGATATGATTCCCCGTTATCACACAATGAAGGGTAAAATGGTTCCCAGAAAAGCAGGCTGGGACACACACGGTCTTCCCGTTGAAATTGAGGTTGAAAAGCTTCTCGGTCTTGACGGAAAGGAGCAGATTGAGGAATACGGTCTTGCACCCTTTATTGACAAATGTAAGGAAAGCGTATGGAAGTATAAGGGTATGTGGGAGGATTTCTCAGGTACAGTCGGCTTCTGGGCTGATATGGACGACCCTTATGTTACTTATGACAATAACTTTATCGAATCCGAATGGTGGGCTCTTAAAACAATCTGGGAAAAGGACCTTCTTTATAAAGGCTTCAAGATTGTACCTTACTGTCCCCGTTGCGGAACACCTCTTTCATCACACGAGGTTGCTCAGGGCTATAAGTGTGTAAAAGAACGCTCTGCAGTTGTGCGCTTTAAGGTAAAGGGTGAGGATGCATATTTCCTTGCGTGGACAACAACTCCCTGGACTCTTCCTTCAAACGTTGCTCTCTGTGTAAACCCCGAAAACGAGTATTGTAAGGTTAAGGCCTGCGACGGCTATACCTACTATATGGCAACAGCTCTTCTCGATAAGGTTCTCGGCGGACTTAAGAGAGAAGAAGGGGAGAAGGCTTATGAAATTCTTGAAACCTTCCCCGGAACAGCTCTTGAAAGAAAAGAATATGAGCCCCTCTTTGAGTGTACGGGAGCAGCTGTTGAAAAGCAGAAGATCAAAGGTCATTACGTAACCTGTGATAATTATGTTACTCTTTCTGACGGTACGGGTATTGTTCATATTGCTCCTGCTTTCGGTGAGGACGACGCAAATGTAGGTAGAAAGTACGGTCTTCCTTTTGTTCAGTTTGTTGATTCAAAGGGTGAAATGACACAGGAAACTCCTTATGCAGGTCTTTTCGTAAAGGATGCAGACAGACCTATCCTTGTTGATCTTGAAAAGAACGGTCTTCTCTTTGATGCACCTAAGTTTGAG
>JAZNAI010000052.1:0-9150 GCA_045586465.1 Acutalibacteraceae bacterium
AGGAAGGTTATGAAAGCGGGGAATATGCTTGCAATCTTTGATGCTTCCTTTGATTCCTTCATCCACTCGTCGCAGTATGAATCAAATTTCTTTACTGCGCTTTCCTCGTTTGTGAATGCCTTTACTATGCGTATGCCGGGGATTGTATCTGCAAGAAGCGTTGAAATTGCAGATCCTCTTCTCCACAGTCTCATATACTTGGGACCGATTCTCTTGCCGAACTTTCTGCCTATTAAGACAACAAGAGGAATGGGAACAAGTGAGAAAAGAGTAAGCTTCCAGTTAAGCACAAGCATAATTATGAGAATACCCACAAGGGTAAAGAACTGAACAACAGCTTCCTGGGAGATTTTAAGAACGAAGTTCTGAATTGCGCCTGCATCCGAGGTAACTCGGTTAATAACGGAGCCGGTTGAGGTTTTATCGTAGAAGGACATAGGAAGATACTGTGCCTTTGCATATATATCCTTTTTTATTCCTATAACGATTCTGTCACCGGTGAGCCTTAAAAGATAAGAGCGCACGGCTGAAACGGAATACTGAAGAAGGTAAACGCCCAGAAGCAGTATAATCATCGTATAAAGCTGATTGATTTCGCCCGAAGGTAAAACCTTGTCAACCATATGTCCCGTGATGTACGGGGGGACAAGTGACATTGCGGTTGCGAAAACCGAAAGGAGCATACACACTAAAAGTCCCTTTTTGTAGGGAAGCGCATACTGTGCGAATTTCTGGAACATCTTGCCCTTGCCCTTGCAGTTTATACAGTCTGCATCGGGAGAGGGAAGTCTTCTGCCGCACTTGGGACAGAATGAGCGCTGCTTTAAGAAGGTGTTTTCAACTGCATAGAAAAGCTCATCGGAATAGCCGTGCTCAATTATACCGTTGATGAAATCTGCACCCGAGTCCGCAACGTTTGCCGCCGCAAAGGAAAGGCGCATAATTACCTGACGCTTGCCTTCCTTCGGATAAAGGTCAAATGTTGCGTTACCGTACATTCTCTTGACCTTTGCCTTTTCGAGCGTTGAATACTCAACGATTTTAAGCTTGCCCTCAAAGCTTTCATCAAAGGCGTAAACTGCAGTTTTTGTGAAACAAAGCGCACTTTCACCGTAGGTTCTTTTGAATGTAAGGTCGCCCGTTATAATAAATAACGGTTTCTCTTCCCTGAAGCATTCGTCATAAAGAGCCTGATATTTCTGGGGAAAGGGCTTGTTTGCCGGAATTTTCATAAATAAATCACCCCGTTTCTGAATCTTGAAAAACCCCTGTTTTTCAAGCACATTATATTTTAATAAAAAAAGTAAGTCAATACAAAATTAAAATAAAGCATACAGTTTAGCGAGATTTTTTACGCCTATTGACTTTTCGGTGTTTTAATGATAGAATTATAAAAAATTCAGTGAAAGGATATCTGCAAAGGTGGATAATTCTGACGGCGATACGGCGAACCCTGCCGATAACGCAGTAAACATTTTAATTTTATAAATTCCGGCATAACTCCTGTGTTTTACAAGGGGTTATGTCTTTTTGTGTTTTTTGGAGGAAAACAATAATGGACATATTACCGCAAATACTCTTGCAAATCTTTCTTATCGCACTCAATGCTGTTTTTGCCGCAGCGGAAATTGCAATAATTTCAATTAATGATGCGAAGCTTGCCGCAATGGCAGCAAAGGGCAACAAAAAGGCTGTGCGCCTTGCAAGGCTTACGTCTTCTCCCGCAAAGTTCCTTGCCACAATTCAGGTCGCAATCACACTTTCAGGCTTCTTGGGCTCGGCTTTTGCTGCCGATAACTTCGCAACCCGTCTTGTGGATGCACTTATGACGCTCGGTGTGCCCGAAACTGCACGTGGAGCTCTTAATTCCGTTTCGGTTGTTGTAATTACGCTTGTGCTTTCATATTTTACCCTTGTTTTCGGTGAGCTTGTTCCCAAGAGAGTTGCTATGAAAAAGGCGGAAAGCCTGGCTCTCGGTATTTCGGGGCTTATCAGCTTCATTTCAAAGGTGTTTGCTCCTATCGTGTGGTTCCTTACTGCATCCACAAACGGAATGCTCCGTCTTTTCGGAATAGACCCCAACGAGCAGGAGGAATCTGTTTCCGAAGAAGAAATCCGAATGATGGTTGATGCAGGCAGTGAGAACGGTACCATTGACGAGGAAGAAAAAGAGCTTATACAGAACGTTTTCGAATTCGACGACCTTTCTGCCGATGATATTGCAACCCACAGAACGGATATTGACCTTTTATGGCTTGACGATACTGTCGAAAAGTGGGAGGAAATCATTCACGAAAGCCGCCACACCTTCTTCCCCGTGTGCAAGGATACTGTTGATAATATCGTCGGTGTGCTCAACGCAAAGGATTATTTCAGACTTAAGGTAAAGACCCTTGACAGCATTATGAAAAACTGTGTGCGCCCTGCCTTTTTTGTTCCCGAAACCGTAAAGGCAGACGTGCTCTTTAAGAATATGAAGCAGAAGAAAAATTATTTTGCAATTGTTCTTGACGAATACGGCGGAATGACGGGTATCGTTACAATAACGGATATTCTTGAGAGTATCGTTGGTGACTATGACGAGGACACAATTACTCAGCAGGAGGAAGAGCCCGACATTCTTAAGGTTGACGATACTACCTGGAAAATCAGCGGTACTGCAGAAATCGCAGACGTTGAAGAGGAGCTTAAAATTGCCCTCGACTGCGAAGATGTTGACACCTTCGGCGGATATGTTTTTTCGGTTCTCGGCATTGTTCCCGAGGACGGTGAAACCCTTACAGCCGAAACCGATTTACTTGAAATCAGCGTAACCGAGGTAAAGGAACACAGAATTGAGAAGACGGTTGTCAGAATCAAGGAAAAGGCTGTTCCCGAAGACGGTTCCGATGATGAATAAAATCTTTATTTAAGGGGAAGAGATTATGTTCAATAAGATTTTTGCGGCAGTTCTTGCTTTTATGATGACGGCACTTCAGTTTCTCGGAATTGCATACTATCCCTTCGGACAGAAGGTTGATATGGACAAATTCGAGCTTACCTTCGAGGAAGAATTTGATAACGGTATTGATTGGAACGTGTGGTCGGGTCATTACGTGTGGGGCAAGGACAGCCAGCCCAGAAAGGGCGCATTCTGGAATAACGCAATTCCCTATACCGAGGACGGCAAGCTTGTAATTCCTATGAAATATCTCAAGGAAGGTATGGGCGGCACGGGTGAAGGCTGGTACAGCGCAGGTATTGACACCGACAGCGATTCCGTAAACGGCTTCGAGCAGAAGTACGGCTATTTTGAGGTCAGATGTATTCTTCCCGACTGTCCCACGGCATGGGCAGCCTTCTGGCTTATGAATGACGGTGTATATGAAGCAGACGGAAGCGGTCGTGACGGTACAGAGATTGACATTTTTGAAAGCGACTGCATTGATGATAAAGTAAAGAATGCGGTTACCTCAAATCTTCACTTTGACGGTTATGGTGACGAGCATCAGAAGATGGGTGCAAAGAAATTCCTTATAAAGGGCAATCCTTACGAGGAATATAACACCTACGGTCTCGAGTGGAATGAAAATGAATACATTTTCTATATCAACGGTGTAGAGAGCTACAGAACTGATTTCGGCGGTGTTTCACAGAATCCCGAGTACCTTATTCTTTCCTATGAAATGGGCGGCGAAAACGGTATTGCCGAGGACAGCAGCCTTGACAAGTCAAAGACCTACAACTATGTTGTTGATTATGTAAGAGTATATCAGTATAAATAAATTTTGGGAGCGGTTGTCCGCTCCTTTAATTTTTAGCGCAGAACCGAGTGTCAAAAATTGCCTTCTTTTTTTGGTATGTATTTATATTTACTTGCGATTCTCTGTATGGTACAATTATGAAAGAAGTATTAACACAAAGGAGAGTGTTTATGAAACCGTTTTTCCTTTTTTCTAAGGAGACAAAGGGAGAGGGCTACGTTCCGAATAACGAAATTTTTGCATACGCTTCGGGACTTGCAGGACAGAATATGACCTACGGCTTCGTTTCAGGCTGGCTGAGATATTTCTGTATCAATCTTCTTCATATGGATCCCGTAAAGGTCGGCTCCGTTTTTACCTTAAGCCACGTGTGGGACGCAATAAACGACCCCATTATAGGTGCTATTGTTGACAGACGAAATCACAAGCCCTATATGAAGCTTCGTCCGTATCACATTACTTTCCCGCCGATTCTCGGACTTATTTCCCTTGCAATGTTCTTCAATTTCAATCTTTCGGAGAATATGCAGGTGGCATATCTGCTTATTACATATTTTATTTTCGACTTCTTCTATTCCTTCCAGGACGTTGCTCTCTGGGGACTGATTCCTTTGTCATCGCCCCATTCCGACGAGCGTTCAAGGGTTGCTCAGTGGGTATCCATCGGTGCAGGAGCCGGCGGTGTTGTTGTAGGTGCATTCCAGATTATCAGAAGTGCACTGAACTCCGCAGGGCTTTCCGATGCTTCCGTTTTCTTTATCTGTGCAATTGTTTTCTGCGTAGGCGGCGAGCTGATTTCTATGAATGCCTACAGAATGAAGGAAAGGGTTGCAATGCCTCCCGAAAAGGGCGAATCCTTATTACAGTCTCTTCTTGTCCTTCGCCACAATCCTACGCTTCTTCTTATTTCTGCCGCAAGATTCTCTCAGGGACTTTCACCCAAGGTTCAGAATGCGTATTTCTTTGAAAACTGTGTGAATTTCGGTTCTGTCAACGGACAGACACTTGAGGTTATTTACGGTGCCGCAAGCGGTGTTCTCGGCACTCCCGTTATGTTCTTTGCCACAAGTGTAGCAAAGAAAATCGGCGGTATGAAGAAAATTCTTGTGCTTTCACAGCTTTTTGCTGCCGTGCTTCGTATTGCCGCATTCTTTGTGGGCTTTGATACAATTCCCAAGTTTATTATTATGACTGCCTTAATGGCAATTGTAAATCTTCCCGGACAGATGATGGACATTGCTCACCGTTCCCTTACGGCAGACTCCATTGATGAGGTTGAGCTTAAAACAGGTCTTCGTACCGAAGGTGTTTCCTTCTCAATGCAGAATTTTACAACCAAGATGCAAAGCGGTGCTTCAACTCTTATTGAAGGCTTTCTTCTTAAATTCCTCGGTTACGATTCATTACGTAAGGAGCAGGGACTTCCCCAGTCCGAAAAGTTCCTTAAATGGCAGTGGCCTATGTTTATGTTAGGTCCCGTTGTCGGTGCCGTGCTTTATCTCTTCTTTATAAGCTTTGTTAAGGATAACAAGGAGAGAAAGCAGGAAATTGAGAGACAGCTTCGTGAAAGAAGACAGCTTAATCAATCGGAAAATGAACCCGTGCAGGTAAATACAGGCGAATAAATTCTAAAATAAAAATCGACACAGAACTACCGTAAAAGCAGTTCTGTGTCTTTTTTATGCGAAAAGTATACTTTATTTATATCACAGGGAGAATCGGAAGGTTATTTTGTCGGAAGGTGAAAATAGAGTTCTGTGATAAATTTTTTCTGTTTTTATTATGCAGTGGGAAGAACGAAGTTGAGAACGTAGTCAGGGGGAGTGCCGGTTAACGTAACTGCAGCCTCTGTGCCGGTTGTAACTGTACCTATTGTAAATGTGGGAGTGACACCGTCAGCGCCTGCAGGACCGGTTTCACCCTGCGGACCTTGAGGACCTGCGGGACCCGTGGCGCCTATAGCACCGGTTTCACCCTGAGGTCCCTGAGGACCTGCAGGACCCGTGGCACCCGTAGCACCGGTTTCACCCTGAGGTCCCTGAGGACCTGCGGGACCTGTGGCACCTACAGGACCGGTTTCACCTTGAGGTCCCTGAGGACCTGCCACGCCCTGAGGACCCTGAGCGCCTGTTGCCCCTGTAGCACCGGTTTCGCCCTGAGGTCCCTGGGGACCTGCAGGACCCGTGGCGCCCGTAGCACCGGTTTCTCCCTGAGGGCCCTGAGGACCTGCAGGACCCTCCGGACCTGCTACACCCTGAGGGCCTGCGGGGCCCTGTATGCCCTGCACACCCTGAGGTCCCTGAGGACCCGGTTCACCGGGAACGCCCTGTATGCCCTGAGGACCCTGCGGTCCTATAGGACCGGGAGGGCCGGGAGGACCGGGTATACCGGGGGTTGAAGGAGGGTATACGGGAAGAGGAGCGCAGGGTGAGTGGCAGCTTCTGTATATGTTCATACTGTCACTCTCACATCCGCAGCCTTCGTTTCTGCCGCAACCGGAGGAATTATTGTCAAGAAAAAAACGTCTGTCAGCCATGGTTTACCTCCTTTTTGTAAAGGATTACGGGGAACGAAAGCAATGCTTCTGCCTTGCCCCGCAGTTCATTTTATTCACAAAGAAATGATATGTTACAGCTGTGTTTTATGAAGTTTTTTTCTTGATTATGCGGAAATATTATGCTATAATTATTTGATAATATGGACTAATAGACTTTGGAGGGTGCATTTTGGGACGTAAGGTCTGGAATATAAGCACTTATGATAAAAATGCGGCATCTGCTCTGGCACTTAAAACCGGAGTGGATGATTTTGCCGTGCTTCTTTTACAGTCAAGAGGAATAAGGACTGCTGAGGCAGTGCTGAGCTTTGTTTCGGCTGCCGAATCGGAGCTCTCATCTCCTTTTCTTATAAAGGATATGGAAAAGGCGGCTCAGCGTATCAGCCGTGCTGTAGAAAACGGTGAAAAAATACTGGTTTACGGTGACTACGATGCTGACGGAGTTACGGCTACCGCACTTCTTACTTCTTATCTTGAGACTGTAGGGGCTGATGTAAGTCACAGAATCCCCTCAAGACTTAAAGAGGGATATGGCCTTTCCCCTGAAACTGCTGAGGAAATCTGCAAAACGGATACAAGGCTTGTAATTACCGTCGATAACGGTATTGCATCCGTAAGGGAAGCAGAGATTTTTAAAGAGCACGGAATTGATTTTATTGTTACCGACCATCACAAGGTAGGAGATGTTCTTCCCGACGCTTATGCTGTGGTTGATCCTCACAGAGCGGATGACACCTCTCCCGAGGAGAATCTTGCAGGTGTAGGTGTTGCATTAAAGCTCATTTCCGCTCTTGAGGGCGGTGACTGCGAAGCGGTTTTCGAGGAATTCGGCGACCTTGCCGCTATAGGTACAATTGCAGATATTGTTCCTCTTACGGGTGAAAACAGAATAATTGTTGCAAAGGGACTGAGGCTCATAAAGCACAGCTGCCGTCCCGGTATTATAAAGCTTCTTGAAAATGCCGGTATAAAGGGTGAGGTTTCGGGTACGTCCGTTGCATTCGGCATTGCACCGAGAATTAATGCGGCAGGCAGAATGGGAAGTGCAGAAACAGCGCTGAGGCTTCTGCTTACGGAGGATGAGGAGGAAGCTGCAGAGCTTGCGGAATTTCTTATTGCGGAAAACGGCAGAAGACAGACCACCGAAAGTGACATAGCAAGTGAAATAGAGGCTTTTCTTGACAGCCATCCGTCAGTCGGAAAGGACCGTGTTATAGTTGTGTCCGGCAGAGGCTGGCATCCCGGTGTTATCGGTATTGCGGCATCCCGTCTTGTGGAAAAGTACGGCAGACCTGCCGTTGTGATATCCGTTGGTGAGGATGGTGTTTCACGAGGCTCCTGCAGAAGTATAGACGGCTTTTCTCTTTATGAGGCATTGAGCTTCTGTGAGGATACGCTTATGCAGTTCGGCGGACATACGCTTGCAGCGGGCTTTTCTGTACAGGAGGACAAAATTGATGCCTTCAGAGAGAAAATAAACAGCTATGCAGCTGCACAGCCGCCCTTTTATCCGTCGCTTGATATTGATATAAGGCTTAATCCTGCGGCTATCGGAATGGATATACTGGAGTCTCTTTCTTATCTCGAGCCCTTCGGAGCAGAGAACCCCACTCCCTATTTCGGAATTTTCGGTGCGGCAGTGCAGAATATAAAATCAATAGGCTCAGACAAGCACACAATGCTGACATTCACAAAGGACAATGTCAGCTTCAGAACCGTTTATTTCGGACAGACCGCAGAAACCTTTCCCTACAGAACGGGGGATGCGGTTGACATTGCCGTAAGAATAGAAAAGAATGAATTCAGGGGAGAGGTAAGACCCGGTATTCAGATAAAGGACATAAGACCCGCAGGAGAAAATGACCGTGATATGTTCTTTTCTCTTTACGTGTATAATAAATTTTTAAGAGACGAGAAGCTGTCAGATGAAGAAAAAGCCCTTATCTGTCCCGACAGAGCAATGCTCGGAAATGTTTTCCGCTTCTTAAGAGAACAGAAAAAATGGAGCTTCAGCTCTGAAATACTTTGTATGCGCACGGGAATTCCCTACGAAAAAGCTGGTGCCGTTTGCGTTTGCCTTGATGCTCTTACGGATGTGGGGATACTTATAAAGGACGGCGCAGGCTACTCTCTATCCGATTTTTCGGGAAAAGCAAATTTAGCCGACTGTCATCTTCTTAAAAAGCTTGACTATAAGGAATAGGAGGGAGAAAATATGGATATTGTTGATAAGTATTATTCTGAGCTTAAGTCTTCTGTGGATTTGTCGTTTTCTCCCGATGAAGCCGCAATTATAGAGAAGGCTTTTCAGTTTGCTCTCGCTTCCCACGGTGAGCAGCTGAGAAAATCCGGTGAGCCCTACATTATTCATCCCATAGCCGTTGCAAAAATCCTCATAGGCTTCGGAATGGACTGTCAGTCGGTAGTTTCAGCTCTTTTGCACGATGTTGTTGAAGACACTCCCGTAACCTCGGAAGAGGTAAGGAGACTTTTCGGTGCAGATGTTCAGCATCTTGTTGACGGTGTTACAAAGCTCGGTAAGGTGCCCCTTGCCAATAAGGAGGAGCAACAGGCAGAAAACCTCAGAAAGCTTCTTCTTGCAATGAGTGAAGACATAAGAGTTATAATTATAAAGCTTGCTGACCGTCTTCACAATATGAGAACCCTGCAGTATGTGCACGAGCAGAAAAGACGTGATATTTCCAAGGAAACCATTGAAATTTATGCTCCCATTGCCCACCGCCTCGGTATCCGTCCCGTAAAGGAAGAGCTTGAAGACCTTGCAATCAGCTTCCTTGACCCCGTGGCATATAAGGAAATTGAGGACGCCCTGGCAGACCAGGAGCCCTT
>JAZNAI010000053.1:0-10112 GCA_045586465.1 Acutalibacteraceae bacterium
TGTTCGCCCTTTACCTTAGTTATGTAAAGGAGATATTCGATATTCCCCTCGGGACCCTTTATGGGTGAAAAGTCAAGTCCCCTGACGGTAAAGCCCAGCTCCTTTGCAAAGCCGATTATTTTTTCGACTACCTCAACGTGGGTACTTTTTTCACGGACAACGCCCTTTTTTCCGACCTTGTCCCTGCCTGCCTCAAACTGAGGCTTTATAAGTGCTACGCACTCTCCCGTGTCAGAGAGAAGCTCGTAGACCTTGGGAAGCACTAAGCAAAGCGATATAAATGACACGTCTATTGATGAAAAATCGGTTTTTTCGGGAATCTGCTCCTCGGTAATATATCTTACATTGGTTCTTTCGAGATTAATTACTCTTTCGTCGCTGCGAAGCTTCCAGGCAAGCTGTCCGTAGCCTACGTCAACACAGTAAACCCTTGAGGCACCTCTTTGCAGCATACAGTCCGTAAAGCCGCCAGTTGATGCACCGATATCCATACATACTTTATTTTCAAGGCTTATGGGAAATACGGACATAGCCTTTTTAAGCTTATAACCGCCTCGGCTGACAAATTCCATACCGCCTCTGACTTCAATTGAGTCCGTCTCCTTTACGGTGTCCCCTGCTTTAAGAGCCTTCTGTCCGTTTACGTAGACTATTCCTGCCATTATGCCTGCTTTTGCCTTTTCACGGCTTTCAAAATAGCCCTCACTTGTAAGAAAGGCATCAAGTCTCAGTTTCTCAGCCATTTCTGTCACATTCCTCTGAAATCTTTTTGACCATTCCCTCGCAGTCGAGGAAATAGTGTGCCATAAGTCCCTTGACGCTGTCCTGTCCGGGGAACTCACCTTCAACTGCGATATTGCGGTAATTTCCGCGGAAGCTGAACTTAAACAGCTTGTCCCCGAAGGTTTCACCTATACCGCCGAAGCGCTGTCCCTCTTCAAAGAAGAAGACATTTTTGCAGGAAAGCACCTCTTTGACAGCATTGTTGTTAACGGGCTTGATTGTATTTATTTTAAGCACAAATGTATTTATGCCCTTATCCTCAAGTGCCTTCATTGCCCTTACGGCTTCACCGAAGCATCTTCCGTAGGTTACGATTGCGATATCACGGGTCTTGTCACCGTAAATGTCATAATCTCCGAATTCTTCCTTAAAATCCTCGGGAAGAACGGTATTCACACCTCTCGGGTATCTTACGGCAACGGGCCCCTCACACTCATAAAGCGCACGGTTCATAGCTCTTTCGAGCTCCGTAAACGTTGCGGGAGCAAATACCGTAATATCGGGTATCGTATTTATAAATGCCGCATCAAACACACCGTGGTGGGACTGTCCGTCAGCACCTACAAAGCCGGCTCTGTCAATGCCGAAGACTATTTTCAGTCCCTGCATTGCACAGTCGTGGATTATCTGGTCGTAGGCCCTTTGCAGGAAGGAGGAATACACCGCAAAAACGGGAAGCATTCCGCCGCTTGAAAGACCTGCGGCAAAGGTTACTGCGTGTTGCTCTGCAATACCTACATCAAAGAATCTGTCGGGATATTTATTTTTAAATTCCTCAAGTCCGCAGCCGAGGCTCATAGCCGCCGTTATGGCACAGATTCTGTCATCCTTTTCTGCGGCACTTACCATAAATTTTCCGAATGCATCGGAAAAGCTCGGCTCCGAAAAAACAGGCTCGCCCGAGTCAAGATTGAATGCGGAAATACCGTGGAAGGCATCGGGAGCCTTTTCGGCAAACTCATAGCCCTTACCCTTGCGGGTATTGATATGAAGCACAACGGGATATTCGGCTTCCTTTGCACCCTCTAAAGCTGAAATCAGCTGAGAAATATTGTGTCCGTCAACGGGACCCATATAACGGAAGCCCAGGTCCTCAAACATAGTTGAATTGTATACGATATTCTTTATAAACGTTTTTGTGTTATATATTCCCTTAATAAGAGGCTTGCCCACAACGGGAATCATATTGAGCGCCTTTTCCGTCTGGGATTTGAAGCGCACATAACGGGGAGTTGCTCTCATCTGTGCGAAATAACGGGCAAGAGAGCCGACATTGGGAGAAATCGACATTTCGTTATCATTAAGCACAACTATAAGCCTTGTGCCCGTGCCTGCTCTGCCTGCATTGTTAAGAGCTTCGTAAACCATACCGCCCGTAAAAGCACCGTCACCCACAACGGCAACAACAAAATTCTTATTACCGTCAATTTTATTTGCTGCAGCTATTCCGTAAGCGGCAGAAAGCGCCACACTGGAATGACCGCCCGACATAACGTCGTGCTCGCTTTCGTTTCTTCTTGTAAAGCCTGAAATTCCTCCGGGCTTTCTTAACGTATCAAATTTTGCGCCTCTGCCCGTAAAAAGCTTATGGGTATAGCACTGGTGGGAAACGTCCCATACGATTTTGTCCTCGGGTGAGGAAAAAACTCTGTGAAGCGCAATTGTAAGCTCCACAACTCCGAGATTTGATGCAAGATGTCCGCCGTTTTTAGATACGGTGGTAATAAGCTCTCGTCTTACCTCGTCAGCTAAAACACTGAGCTCCTTTTCGTCTATTCTCTTCACATCATCGGGGCAGTTTATATAAGGTAAATACTTTCCTTCCACAGCTTTTCCCCCTGCATCCGTCAGTTTTTTCTGTAGAGAAGACTTTCTGCAATAAGTCTTATTTCATCAGCCGCCTCACCGAAGTGGTTAAGAGCGGCAAGTGCATTTTTTGTATGGATTGCGGCAAGCTCCTTTGCTTTTTCAACTCCGAAAAGAGAAACGTAGGTTACCTTGCCGTTTTTCTCGTCGCTTGAATCGTTTTCGTCCTCAGCTTCAAGCACATCGTCGGTAATCTGGAATGCAAGTCCCAGCTCCCTTGCAAAATCCCTTGCATAAGAAATTTCACCGTCATCGGCTCCTGCGGCAATAAGACCTAAGGCGCAGGCACATTCAATAAGTGCGGCTGTCTTAAGGGTATCCATTTCCACAAGAACGGGAAGATTTGCAGGTGTGTTTTCGTATTTAAGGTCAATATACTGACCGCCTATCATACCCTTTATACCGCTGAGGGTTGAGAGCTCTTTTACGGCTCTTACGCACTGCTCGGCGCTTACGTCACCTGAAGAAACGGCATCGGAAAGAAGATAAAATGCGTGTGTAAGAAGTGCATCGCCTGCAAGAAGGGCATTTGCCTCACCGAATTTTATATGGGAGGAGGGCTTTCCTCTTCTCATATCATCGTTATCCATACAAGGGAGATCATCGTGCACAAGCGAATAGGTATGAATAAATTCCACGGCAAGTGCGAATTTTACCGCCTTTTCGGGGTCACCGCCTGCTGCCTTACAAAATTCGAGGCAAAGAAGAGGCCGAACTCTCTTTCCTCCGCTTTCAAGGGAATACATAAGCATTTCGTTTATATGCTTTGTTTCCTCGGAAAGCTCGGGCAGACAGTCTCTTACCGCATTTTCAATCATTTCGATATATTGTGTAGTATTACTCATAATCATTCCTCACTTACATCGTCAAGAGAGATTATTTTCTGCTCTGCGTTTTTAAGCTCGTCGTTGCAGAATTTTGCTAATTTTGCACCTTCCTCAAAAAGCTTTACGGACTCATCAAGGGTCAGTCCGCCGTTTTCGAGAAGCTTCACAATTTCCTGCAGTCTCTTTATGGCTGTTTCATAGGTTCGTTTACTCATTTTTTACCCTTCCTTTCGGTAGAGAGCACCTGACAGTCCACGGTGCCGTCTGACATAGACACCTGAAGACGGTCGTCCTTGTGAATCTTTTCAACACTTTCGACTATCTCACCGCCGAGGCTTACAAGAGAGTAGCCTCTGAGAAGTACGCTTAAGGGATTAAGGCTTTCGAGTGCCGAAAAGGTTCTTGTAAAGGTTGTTTTTTCTTTATATAGTAATTTCTCTGCGGCAGAACGCAGTCTCAGAGAATATTTTTCAATATTTTCGTATTCCGCACGGAAGAATTTTCCCGGGTCACCGAAGTTTCTTGCTTCAAGAATCAGGGAAAGCCTTCTTTTTTCTGCGGAAATTATATTATTTATTCCCGTATACAGTCTGTCAGTAAGAGACGCCGTATTCATTGAAAGGCCCGTGATATCGGGTACGGCAAGCTCTGCCGCCGCCGAGGGCGTGGGCGCTCTCATATCGCTTACAAAGTCACAGATTGTAAAATCCGTCTCGTGGCCGACAGCTGAAATAACAGGGATGGGACAATTATATATTTCACGGGCAAGCAGCTCGTCGTTAAAGCACCATAAATCCTCTGCACTTCCGCCGCCTCTGCCGATGATAATAACGTCGGCACAGTTTTTACGGGTAAATTCCCTTAATGCGCTTATCATTTCAGAAGGAGCTGAAGCGCCCTGCACGGAAACGCCCTTAAAAATAACCTGAGCTAACGGAAAGCGTCTTCCCAGTACATTGAAAATATCCTGCACTGCGGCACCCGTCGGGGACGTAATAACACCGACCCTTTTCGGGAACGACGGAATAGGCTTTTTGTGCGCCTCATCAAAAAGACCCTCGGCACCGAGCTTCTTTTTCAGCTGCTCAAAGGCAACGGCAAGAGCGCCCTCTCCGTCGGGAATCATCTCATCGGCATAAAGCTGATAAACACCGTCACGCTCAAAAACCGTAATTCTGCCGTTTACTATTACCTTCATTCCGTTCTCGGGAATAAAGCGAAGACGGCTTGCCTGACGGCTGAACATAACAGCCTTTATTGCGGCACCTTCGTCCTTCAGGGAAAAATACATATGCCCCGATTTATAGTGATTTGATAAGTTGGAAATCTCGCCCGACACGAATACGGACTGCAGTCCCATATCCGAATCGAACAAAGATTTTACGTATCGGTTTATGTGTGAAACCGAAAAAACAGGTACGTTCATCATAATTTATAAACTTGCAAGAACCGAGAGTCCTGCGGCATTGTCGGAGGAAAAGCCGGGGGCTGCAAAAACTGCACCGAATTCCTCTGAGAACCTTTTTCGTATGAGAGTATTTGACATAACTCCCCCCGAGTATACAAGAGGAAGACCGGGATATTTCTCCGTAAGATTTTTTGTCATTTCGTAAAGCACCTGCGAAATATAATCAATGCAGAATTTTGCAATATCGGCATCGCTTTCGCCGTCACGCTTCATTTTTTCGCATTTGTTCTGAAGACCCGATAAGGAGCAGTTTCCGTCTCTCATAAAGGGCTTTATTTTGTAGCTTCTGTCACTTTCAAGACTTAATTTGTCAAGCATCATACCTGAGGGAAAAGGAAGTCCTAAAAGGTTTCCCGTTCTGTCAATAGCCTGTCCTGCCTTAAGGTCAAGAGATGAGGCTATCATCTCGGCGGAAAAAACCTTTTCCTTGCAGGGGGTAACCTTGACAGCCTCGGTAGTGCCGCCCGACACGTGAAAGGCAATGAATTCACGGCGGAGAAGCTCTAAGGCATCCGCAGAATAAAGAGCCGCCGCAATATGACCTGCCTGATGGGAGAAGTATTTTATTTCCGCACCCGTAACGTCTGCAATCATACGAGCAGCACCCTTGCCTGCCATAAAGCAGGGCATATAAGAGCCTTTTTCATCACGGGGAGACACCGACACTGCAACACGATCAATTTTACGGGAAAGATTTTTTGTGACCTCATCAATCATATCGGGCAGATTAAGAGTATGCTGAAAAACGGCATCACTCTGTCTGAGACCCAGCTCCCCTTCCTTCACGGTAAGAAGCCGTCTTGACTGAATCAAGTCATCCGTTTCCGTATCATATAAGGCGGCAGAAGTGGTATAGTTACTTGTATCTATTCCGAGACAGAGCATCAGTTATTTTTACCTCTGATAACGGAGCCGAGCACGCCGTTTATAAAGGGCACGTCCTTTTCGCCTGCATATTTCTTTGCAAGCTCAACAGCTTCGTTTGCGCTTACCTTATCGGGCACGTTGTCGAAATACATAATTTCAGCAACGGCAAGCCTTAAGAGCGCAAGAGCAACTCTGGGGATTCTTGAGATTGTCCAGCCCTTGAGATATGACTTGATTTTTTCGTCAATTGCCTCTTCGTTTTCAATAACCGATACAGTAAGCTTTTCTGCAAACTTATCGAGAGTGAAAAGCTCGCTTTCCCGGGCAAAAACCTTCATATCTTCAACAGAAAGCTCGGGATTGAATATTTTTTCAAAAACAAGTATAAATGCCTGTTCTCTGGCTTCACTTCTTGTCATAACAAACCTCCGCAAGTATACATTTAATCTATATTAATATAACACACGCAAAATAAATATACAACATTTTTTTGCATATTCATATGAATATACATATTTTTATACAGGATTTTATACAGATTATTCACTTAATATTCTTGATTTTATCGTTTTTCGGGAGTATTATATACTTAGATATTTTGTCGGAAAGGTGAAGATTATGAACAGAGCAGAGCTTGTTTTTAAGGCAATTGACGTATTGGCGGAAAAGCCTCAGAATGCAGTAAGATATCCCCGCATTGTAAGAGTACAGAATATTGCGTATCACACAGCATCCGAAGAGTATAACGTTGCCGATTTGTATTTCAGAAGAGACATTTTTGACGACGGCAAAAAGCATCCCATTCTCCTCTACGTCCACGGAGGCGGCTTCATAAAGGGAGATAAGGATTACAGAATAACAAACTCCGAATTCTATGCGCATCACGGTTATTTCGTTTTCAATATCGACTACCGTATGCCTCCCGAGGTTGAGCTTGAGGAAAACTTTGCAGATATAGTAAAGGCATTCAATTACATAGAAACCTTAAGTAAATACTGCAATATTGACACGGATAAAATAGTGGTCTCAGGTGATTCATCCGGTGCTTATTTCTCAGCAATGCTCTGTGCATTCGCAAATCACGGAGATCTTCGGGAGAGATTTAAGCTGCCGAAATTAAAATATAAGCCTGCGGCAGTTGCGCTTATGTGCGGTCTTTTCGATATGGATAAGGTCGTTACAACGCCAAACGTTATGGGGCTTGTATCAAAGACTATGAGTATGGTACTGGGCATCAACATCAAAAAGGACTACTCAAATACGGACGAATATGAGCATATAGACTTTATTTCCCCCATAAACTACGTTGACGAAAGCTGGTGTCCCACATTTATAACCTGGGCAGAGGAGGATATTCTCTGTATTGACCAGGGCAAGCCTATGGCAGATAAATTAGCCGAAAACGGTATTAAGTACAAAAAGTTCGTTGTTGACGGAATTCTCAACAATCATTGCTATCACCTGAATATGGGCTTTAAGACAGCAAAAAGATGTATGAACAAGTGTATTCACTTCCTCAACGATGTACTTGATGTTGAAGATAACACGGCAGACGAAATCGAAGAGGACGACAAAGGCATAAAGGACGAAAAAAAGTGAAAAGAATAGTGACAATCCAGGATATTTCCTGCGTGGGAAAATGCTCCCTTACGGTGGCACTTCCCGTAATTTCCGCCTGCGGAGTTGAGACATCTGTAATCCCGACGGCAATGCTCTCAACCCATACCGCCTTCACAGATTTTACATTCAGAGACCTGACAGAGGAAATCACACCTGTTTCAGAGCACCTGAAAAAGGAAAATATCAGCTTCGATGCAATTTACACGGGCTATCTCGGCTCCTTCAGACAGCTGGAGCTTATGAGCAAATTCTTTGATGATTTTAAGACAGAGAACAACATTGTTTTCATTGATCCCGTTATGGGTGACAGCGGCAGGCTGTATCCCGGCTTTACTCAGGAATTTGCAGATTCCATGGCAAGGCTTTGCGCAAGGGCTGACGTAATTGTTCCCAATCTCACGGAAGCCTGCTTTATGCTTCACGAGGAATATATCGAAAGCGGCTACAGTGAAGAATATATAAAAAATATTCTCAGAAGGCTTGCTGACCTCGGCTGTAAAAATGCGGTGCTTACGGGCGTTTCCTTTGAAGAGGGCAAGCTCGGAGTTATGGCTTACAACAAGGAAGCAGATGAGTTTTCAAGCTATTACACGGAAAAGGTAAACGAAAGCTTTCACGGCACGGGCGACGTTTTCTCAAGTGCCGCTGTAGGTGCTTTAATGCGAGGACTTTCTCTTGAAGCAGCACTTAAAACAGCGGTAAACTTTACCCTTGAGTCAATAAAGGCCACGATGAAGGAAGAAAACCATAACTGGTACGGAGTTAACTTCGAGGAAGCTATTCCCTTCCTTATTGAAGAAATAAACAAAAATAAATAATCCCCAAAATATTAAAAATGCATAAAGCAAAGCTGCCCCGATTTGTATGGTGAGTACAAATCGGGGCAGTTCGTTTTTATGCTATACTATGATAAATTTTTCATTTCTGAAAAGCATCAAAGCCAGGATTTACAATCGGTAAGTCCGACGGCGGCTCTCAGAATTTCTCTTGCATCGCTTGCCGTAATTTTTCCGTCCTTTTCTACGTCTGCGGCGGTATATACCGCTTCATTTTTTGAAAAATCCTCAAGTCCTACAGATGCTCTGAGCACGTCTCTTGCATCGGTTGCACTTATCTTTCCGTCGCAGTCCACGTCACCTCTGACAATAATCATCAGCTGAATTTCCGGCACTTCGGCATTTATTACCATACCTGTTGCTATACCGGTTTTTCCCGTAACGGCTTTTCCCTCGGGGGTTAATACTTCAACGGGAACGCTTGCGTTTTTATGTATTCTGTCCGCACTTACGCCCGATGCCGCAAACAATGTTCTGCCGTCAAGCTTTATATAAGCATTTTCCTTGATCAAGGGCTTTACTTCACCGATGGAAACAAAATCAAAGCCGTGTCTTATTGCCTGCTCCTGTGCTTCGGAGCCTGTATAGCCGTAAAGAGTAAGCTTACTGCCTGAAAGCCCGAGTGAGCAATCGCAGAATTCCGCATAGGGCGATGCAACTGTTATTTTTTTAAGCTCGGGAGAATAATTAATAATATTTTCACCGACGTATCTGACAGATTCCGGAATATATATCTCCTTCAGGTCGTTGGCAGAGGCGAATGCCTCGTCAGCAACAAGAAGAGTTCCTTCCCTTACAACTAATTTTTCAGCATTTCCGCTGATGAAATATTTACCGACATATGTGCAGCCGCGTACATATTCCTTTTCGCATTTTGCATATGTAAAGGCCCCTGCATGAATTTTTTTGACACCGTCATGCAGATTAACAGTTTTGTATGAGGAGGAATTGAATGCATCCTCACCTATCTCCGTAACTGAAAGCGGGAGCGTATACTCCTCAGAAACATTGTCTAAGCTTTGGATAAGAACAGTTTTGTCCTTATTATAAAGCACGCAGTTCTCCGATGAATAATACTTATTGTCCTCATGGACGTTTAATTCCTTGACGTTGTCCATACCGTAGGGGATGATTTCTTCTACACCCTTGCCGATATTTATAATCTCAATATCAGAGGCAAAGCTGTGAAGATCAAGCTTTTTCACCTTATCGGGAATGGTTATTTCCTTCATATCACGGCAGGAAATAAATGCCATAGAAGGAATTTCCTCCAGAGAATCAGGCAGAATAACAGAGTTTATACCGTAGCAGTTATCAAATGCCCCGGAAACTATTTTAACCGTACCTTCTCTTACAACAATTTCACCTTCTGTTTCAGGGGAAACCCTTACAAGAATATCATTGACGTAAAGTGCACCGTTAACGCTCAGCTGCTGCTCAAGATAAGCAGTTCCGTCAAAAGCATATTCCTCTATTGTTTTTACACCTTCCGGCACCCTTATATCCTTAAGATTTGAGCAATCACGGAACGTTCCGTATTTAATTTCGGTAACTCCGTCAGGAATTGTAAGAGAAGAAAGACCTGTGCAGGACATAAATGCCTGACTGCCGATTTCTTTTATTGTTGAAGGCAGATTAATATGCTCAATTTTCGGACAGCCGCTGAACATACCGTTCGGGATTTTTTCCAAGCCTTCGGGAAGAACAATCTCAGTGACCTCACTGCCGAAGCCTCCGCAAACAAGCCTTGTACCCTTTTTTATAACTATTTTTCCCGATACACTCTGATTTACCGTCAAAAGAACGTCTCCGACATACAGCATACCGTTTTCCCAGTTGGATTCC
>JAZNAI010000054.1:0-2753 GCA_045586465.1 Acutalibacteraceae bacterium
CAGGAAGTATTCACACTTAAGCATATTGTCTGTGTTTCTGTCAAGGAATGCAGAAAAGCGATTTCTGAGCTCGGGCATCATCATACAGCTGAAGCCCCAGCAGTTCATTGAAACTGTACTGCCTCTCTGAAGCTCCGTCCAGCTTTCACCGTCATCTTCGGTAAACATAATTTTACCGTCTCTGAGTGCAATTTTTGTTCTTTCAACAATATCCGTGAGATAACCCTCTGCGTTAGTCTGGCATACACCTCTTGCAACATGACCGTTTTCTGTAAGGGTGTTTTCAATTTTAAAGCCTACCATACAGAACTCGTTATCGTTTTTGTTTTCTTTAAGCTCGTTGTAAATAAGTCTGAAGGTCTCTTTACCGTAATAGTCATCGGCATTAATAACCGCAAAGGGTCCGTCAACGATGCCGTCGCAGGAAAGCACAGCATGACCTGTACCCCAGGGCTTTGTTCGGCCTTCAGGCACGCTGTAGCCCTCGGGAAGATTGTTTATATCCTGAAAAGCATACTCAACCTTGATTTTGTCTTCATACTTGCCTTGCATAATTTCCTTGAAATCCTCTTCGATTTCGTGCTTGATTACAAAAACAACCTTGTCAAAGCCTGCCTCAATGGCATCGTATACAGAGTAGTCAAGAATAATTTCTCCATTTGCGCCGATAGGGTCGATCTGCTTTAGACCGCCGTATCTGCTGCCCATACCCGCAGCCATAATAACTAAAGTGATGTCTTTCATAATACAAACTCCTTTGTATAGTTTTCAATAATTATATCAAAAAAATCTATATTATTCAATAAATATCTGATAATAAAAATCATTTTGTACATTCTTTGCTGTTGTTAAGACTAGATAATAAACCAAGAGTTATTTTTCAGCTTATGAATACACAAAAAAATATGGCGCAACATAGAGTTTAATCGGTGTTACGCCATAAAATCAGTAAAGATTATAATAACTTTAAAATGGTTTCCGTCTTTGCAAATACTTTTATGTATTCATTTAGCCATAAATAGGCCCGTATTTTTCACATGCTCTGTAGTCTGCACTCTGGCTGTCCTCTGTACCGAAAGCGGTCCATGAATGAGGACGGAAAATTCTGTCCTCGGAAACATTGTGCATATTTACGGGAATACGAAGCATTGATGCGAGAGTGATAAGGTCATCACCAACATGGCCGTAAACGGTTACACCGTGATTTGCGCCCCAGTTAGCCATAACTGAATATACATCCTTGAAGGCGCCCTCACCTGTAAGGTTAGGTACGAACCAGGTTGTGGGCCATGTGCGGTCTGTTCTTACATCTATTGTTGTATGAGCATTGTCGGGAAGGTCAGCAGTATAACCCTCTGCAATCTGCATTACGGGGCCTATGCCGTCGATGATATTGACACGAAGCATTGTAACGGGCATTTCTGCTCTGCAACGGAAGTGGCTTGAAAATCCGCCGCCTCTGAAATATTCATAGTTGGCTCTGCACCAGTCTGTTGCTTCAAGACAAGCCTTCATATCATCCTCTGTGATTTCCCAGAAAGGCTTCATGCAGCCTTCGCCCTTGTCGTTCTTTGCTGCGCCGCTGCCGTCAAGAGCAGTTGCACCGGAGTTGATAAGGTGGATAAAGCCATCCTTAGCCTTGCCTTCAGGCCTATAGCCCGTAACTCTTTCACATGCTTCCGGTGACCAATATGTACGCACGTCGTGGAAGCAGGGAGCACTGCCTGAAACGAGTGTGCCGAGCATCATTGCTACACCGTTGAGTGTATCGTTTTCTGTTGCAAAGGGTGTGGGAGCCTTGGGGCCGTTCCAGTCAAAGGTAGATGCCATAATTGCTTCGGTAAAGTCAGCATTGGGAAGCCAGTCTGTCCAGTTTCTCTGTCCCTGGAAACCGCCTGCAACTGCATTCTTGCCGAGTGCTTCTTCGTGCCAGCCGAGATCATCAAGCTTCTTGTTGCCGTAGAGTATATCTCTTACGATGATTGAGAACTTTGCGATGAATTCCCAGTCCTTGTCAGCAGGAACAACCTTTGATTTTCTGATAATTTCGGGAAGGTCCTTACCTGCGTTTACGTCAAAGCCCTCTTTGCAGTTTGCCTTAATCCAGCTGAGTGCCTTTTCATATTCATCTTTATCGTAAATTTCAAGAGTGATTCTTCTTATAATGTCACTCATATCAACCCATTCGGCACGTATACCGAAGTATTTCTGGAACATTGCTGCGTCACAGTAGCTGCCCGCAATACCCATTGAAATACCGCCGAGGTTTACATAAGCCTTGTTCTTCATCCAGCCTACTGCAATTGAAGCTCTTGCAAAGCGGAGAATCTTTTCCTTTACATCTTCAGGTACGGTTTTGTCGCCCATATCCTGAACATCTTTACCGTAAATTGAGAAAGCGGGAAGTCCCTTCTGCGCATAAGCAGCCATAACTGCTGCAAGATAAACTGCGCCCGGTCTTTCTGTGCCGTTAAAGCCCCATACAGCCTTGATTGTGTTGGGGTTCATATCAAAGGTTTCTGAGCCGTAGCACCAACAGGGAGTTACTGAGAGAGTTGCAACAACGTTTTCCTTTGAAAACTGATCTTCGCATTTTGCAGCCTCTGCACCGCCGCCGATTGTTGTTTCTGAAATAACGCACTGTACGGGTGTACCGTCAGGATATCTGAGATTTTCTGAAATAAGCTTTGCAGCTGCTTCAGCCATGTCCATTGTCTGAACTTCAAGGCTTTCTCTTACGCCGCCCCAACGGC
>JAZNAI010000055.1:0-4200 GCA_045586465.1 Acutalibacteraceae bacterium
CTCACAGAACGACATGGCTACGATCCGACTTGTTCTGCTCTTAAGAAGGCAGGCTTCTTAACAAGAGACCCCAGAATGAAGGAAAGAAAGAAGTACGGACTCAAGGGCGCTCGTCGTGCACCTCAGTTCTCAAAGAGATAATTACTTCAATTATTTCAGTATCCCGATGCCGTTTGGTGTCGGGATATTTTTCTGCACTGAGGTGTCCTCAGGGGCATAGCCCCTTGCGGTCGCAGGCTAAAAACAGTCCGCCGGACTGTTTTCTTAACGCCACGACAGTTCTCAAAGAGATAAATTCGACTTTGTCGAATTCTGCAAAAAACGCTTTGCTTTTGCAAGGCGTTTTTTTGTTATCTCTTTGAGAACAATGAAATTTGCCCGTGGGGCAAGTGAAATATTTCTTCGAAATATGAAATACACCTGCGGTGTATGAAATATTCGCAATGCGAATATGGGCAAATTTTATTTCATATCGACCAAAGGGAGATATTTCATAATTTCTGAAGGAAATTATTTCATATTCTGCGAAGCTGAATATTTCATTCACCTGAAACGCTTCGGGAGTATTTTTACTTCCGAGGCTTTTTTGTTTAAAAATATTGATATTTTAGCATAATTATGATAAAATATCTGCGGAAGGTGATTTTATGGATATGATAAGACCCGTTTCGGATTTAAGAAATAATTTTGCGGACATTTCACGCACCGTGCATGAGACGGCTCAGCCCGTATTTCTCACAAAAAACGGTTACGGTGATATGGTTGTTATGAGTATGGAGGCTTATGAGAAATTAAGCTTTGACAGTGACGTTTATTTTAAGCTCCTCCAGGCTGAAATGGAGGCTGAAATTACCGATACACGTTATTCTACCAAGGATGTTCTGAAATCCATAAAAGAGACTTTGGGAGAAAAATGATGTATAAGGTACAGTTTTTGCCTGTTGCAAAGAATGATTTAACGGAGATTGCAGGATATATAGCCTTGGAATTGGGTATGCCCGATGCGGCATTGAGACTTGCCGAAAAAATAGTCAGCGCAACGGAAAGGCTCTCTGAATTTCCCTATTCCTGCCCCGTATATACCCCTGTAAGACCGTTAAAGAAGGAATACAGGAAATTAAGGGTGGAGAATTATCTCGTGTTTTACTGTGTGGATGAGGAAGAAAAAACCGTTACGGTAATGAGAATAATTTACGCAAAAAGAGATTTTGAAAAGCTCATATAGAAAACGCTTCGGGAGTATTTTACTTCCGGGGCTTTTTATTTTTTGTAGGGGACGCCATCCCCTACAATAGTTACAACCCTTCTGAACGGGAGGGGAGACCCCTCCCCTACGAAGATTACAGCCCCTTGGTAAGAAACCTCTTTACTTTTTACTTTTTCTCTTGCCGCAGGTTGCCCTGCCCCTACCGTGCTGACTGCCTCTCGGGAAATTTTTTCTTTCCGTTGACATTTATTTATATGAAGAATATAATAAAACAGAATACATATTAATTGCGGTATGTTGCGGGAGGGGGAGAGCTCTCCCTCACATTCCGAATGATTTTTTCAGGAGAAATTATGACAGATTTTTTTGGTAAAAGGGTGCTTGTTTTAGGACTTGCAAGAAGCGGTATGGCGGCGGTGAAGCTTCTCGTGAAGCTTGGTGCCCGGGTCACCGTTTCGGAGCAGAAGGCACCCGAAGATATAAAGGAGCTCCCCGAGCTTGAGGCTATGGGAGTACGTGTGGTGAAGCAGACCGAGGAGGTATTCGAGGAGGAATATTTCCTTGCTGTGAAGAATCCCGGAATCAACGGAAAATTATGGTTTGTGAAGCGTCTTCGTGAAAGGGGAATCCCCGTAATTACGGAGATTGAGCTTGCCTTCAGGGTATCAGCCCCTCAGCACTATGTGGCAATTACGGGCTCCAACGGCAAGACCACAACCTCAACCCTTGCATACGAGATTATTAAGGCTCAGCACCCCGATAAGACCCTTCTTTGCGGAAATATCGGCATAGCTCTCTGCGAAATGGTGCTTCAGTATGACCTCATAAACAATGAGGGCTACTATATTGTCCTTGAAATTTCCAATTTTCAGCTTGTGGATATTGTTTCTTTCCGTCCCGAAACGGCTGTTATTATTAACCTTGCAGCCGACCACCTTGATTTTATGGGTACGGAGGATGCCTATTACCGCTCGAAGCTGAGAGTTTATGAAAATATGAGAGAGGGAGACCTCTTCCTGTATAATATTGATGATGAGCTGATACGCTCTTATACAAAAGAGGTGCCCGTTCAGTCGGATGTAATGACATACTCCCTTGAGGACAGCACGGCAGACCTTTTTGCTGATAAGGAATATGTTTATCTTAAGGGCGAAAAGCTCTTCCCCCTGTCCGTAATAAAGGTAGTTGGCAGGCACAACGTACAGAACGTGCTTGTTGGTATCGGTGCGGCTCTTAAGTGCGGTGTTTCAAGGGAAAACATCGAAAAAGCAGTAGGTGAGTTTACGGGCGTCGAGCACAGAATTGAGTTCGTAAGAGAGCTTAAGGGAGTCAGATACTATAACGATTCCAAGGGCACCAACGTGGATGCCACCGTAACGGCTCTTAAAGCCTTTGACTGCCCCGTAATCCTTCTTGCAGGCGGTCACGAAAAGGGACTTGATTTATCCCCCTTAAAGCCTCTGATGTCGGGCGTAAAGCTTCTTGTTGCCTACGGTGAGTGCGGTGAAAGAATCTTTAAGGAGCTTTGCGGTTATACAAATGCGGTGCTTGTAAGGGACCTTCCCGAGGCGCTGAATTTCTCCTCAGAGCACCTCAGCGAGGGTGACGTGGTGCTGCTTTCCCCCACAACAAGCTCCTACGACCAGTACACCTGCTTTGAGGAAAGAGGAGAGCATTTCAAGTCACTTGTTAATTCCCTTTAATTGGAGATGACGTTTTGTCTTTAAGTGAAAAACCCATAGGTATTTTCGATTCGGGCCTCGGGGGACTTACCCTCGTCAAGGCAATAAAAGAGAAGCTGCCTTATGAAAATATAGTATATTTAGGTGATTCCCTGAACGTGCCCTACGGGGACAAAACCCCGGGACAGATTACGGAATTTGCCTTCTGGAACACCGAATTTCTCATAAAAAAGGGTGTCAAGGCGGTTGCCATTGCCTGCAACACCGCAGACGGCACCGCAAGAAGAGAGATTCAGGAGTGCTTCACCATTCCCCTTGTGGGCGTTATTGCCCCTGCCGCAGAAAAGGCGGCGGCTCTTACGAGAAACAAAAGGGTGGGCGTTATTGCAACTCAGGCGGCGGTAAAAAGCGGAGCCTACGAAAGGGCGGTAAGAAGCGCACTTGCCGACTGTCAGGTGTTCTCTCAGCCTGCCCCGAAGCTTGTGCCCCTTGTAGAAGCAGGCAAAATTACAAAAGAGGACACCGAAACCGCAGAGGCTCTGAGAGAATATATTCTTCCCCTGAGGGATAAGGGAATTGATACCCTGATACTGGGCTGCACCCATTATCCTCTGCTTCTCGGACTTGTAAAGGAAATCGTGCCGGAGATGAACGTTGTGTGCTCGGGTACTGCATCAATCGGTGCACTGACGGATAAATTAAGGGCAGAGGGACTTCTCAACACCTCGGGTGTCAGAGGTACTGCCGAGTATTTCGTCACGGGCGACCCCACGGAATTCGGCAAGCACGCAGGCGTGTTCCTCGGTGAAAACATCGAAGGAAGAGTGCAGAAGGCATAGCAAATTCGGATTTCGGAGAATAAAGTACGGTAGGGGCGGGGTTTCCCCGCCCGTCTCATAACTTCTGTAACTTTAATGTGTAAAAATTACAACTCTTTTGAGCGGGAGGGGAGACCCCTCCCCTACGGTGCTGATTGTTTCTCGGGAGATAACCTCTTCACTATTCACTTTTACTTATTACCTTGCCGAAGGCGGGAGGGGAGACCCCTCCCCTACCGTATAATGTGCCGTAAGGAAAATTTCTTCTGTTTTCAGAATTAACTTGCAAATTAACTTGCAAACGGTGAAAAATTAACTTGCAAATGACACGGAAATTAACTTGCAGAGCTGACCCCCCGAAAGCCTTGATACATAAGGGCTCGGGGGGATTTTTTATGTCGTCCGAAAAGGGCATTTTAACTTGGTTTTTAACTTGGAATTAACTTGCAAATGCGAAAAAATTAACTTGGAAATTAACTTGCAAACATTACAT
>JAZNAI010000056.1:0-5369 GCA_045586465.1 Acutalibacteraceae bacterium
TGAGATAATATTATGATTACATATTCGATAATTATGTTTTTGACAGCGGTACTTTTTGGCGTGCTTGGTGTTGCAATATATCGGGGAAAAACCAATTTGATTCATGATTATCATCAAACAAACGTTACCGATAAATCCGCATACGGAAAATCTTTCGGAAAAGCTATGTTTGTTATCGCAACGGCACTTTTGCTCAGCGGCATAGTAAGTCTGTCAGGAGATTCGGAAAAGATTACATTGATTGCGGTTACGGTATTGATCGTTGGATTGATAATCGGATTTATCTGCATTTTTTTGGTTCAGAAAAAATACAATAATGGTATTTTTTAATTGATAAAGCAAAATTAGATTTACCTGTAAATCGACATTTTTAGGGGAAAAATATGAAAAATTCAAAGGAAAAAAAGTGTTGTACGCTATTGAAGGTTATCGTCATAATATTAATCTGCCTGACAGTCGTTGCGGCTTTGGTTTTCGGTCTTTATAAGGCAGTTACATATCAGTGGCAGGATGAGCCACGGGAGTACAGCGTCACCAATCAGTACATAACGAAGCTCGGTGAAACTAAGGTGCTTGCACACCGTGCAGGCAAAAGGCTTTTTCCTCAGGGCACGATGATGGCATTTGAGGGCTGCGTTAACGCTGAGGACTTCGATACGGATTTCTTTGAGTTTGACGTGAAGCTTACAAAGGATGAAAAGCTGATTATTCTTCACGACGATACCTTTGACGAGGTCAGCAATGCGGTTGAATATTTCGGAAAAGAAGGAAACTATCCTGCAGATTATACCTATGAAGAGCTGTCAGAGCTTAATATGGGTGAGTTTTTTAAGAATGCAGAGGGTATTGCTCCTTATAAGGGGCTTCGCGGTGATGATATCCCCGAAAATCTCAGAGTGCTGACGGTAGATGATGCTCTCAATTACACCGAAAGCAGCGGCGGAGATTATTACTACAGCATAGAAATCAAAATTGACGGCGAAGCAGGCTTTAAGGCGGCTGATATTCTTTACGGTATATTGTCGGAAATGAAGCTTCTCGACAGGGTAATCGTTGCTTCCTTCAGCAAGGACGTAATTTTGTATATCGAGGAAAATTATCCCGATTTGACACGCACAGCATATAACGTTGAGGCGGCACTGCTTTTCTTTGATGCACTTCTCGGTATCGAAAGGCCCGAGGGCTACTATGAATTTGACGTTCTGCAGGTGCCTCCCGACAGATATATTGTAAATATGGGCACCTCAAGGCTTGTAAATCACGCTCATAAGAATAATATTGCAGTCTGCTACTGGACAATCAATGACGAAGAAAAAATGGAATTTTTGCAGAGCATTGGTGCCGACGGTATTATTACGGATGCACCCGACGTTGCCTGTAAGGTACTTAAAACTGAAAAATAACGGAAAATATAAGTCTTATTGCCGGGAAGAGGTATTCTGACCTTCCCGACATATATCAAGGAGGAATTCAGATGGTACCTGATAAATGGGGGCAGGGGCAGTTGTTTGCCTTTTCAGCTCTTGACGGAGATGCTTTTTTTACCGATGATTTTACGGGAACACTCACGGGGGATAAAATCGGTATTATCTTTAATGCTCTCGTCAGAAGAACTCTTTTCTTCGGTGATATGAATAAACTTATTGCGCCTGAGCTTCAGTATGTTACCTCAGATATGCTTCTTGTTGAAACACTTTCAGGGGAATGCAGTATGATGTTTGCCGAAAGGCACCTTGTTGTTGGTGCATACAATGAGAGTGCAGGTATTTTTGTAAGCCCCGGCGGTGAATGCAAGGTGTATTTTAAGGAGGATGCCGAAATTCACGACGCTGCTGACGGTGAATTTACTGCCTTAATGAAGAAGGACGGCAGATTTGCCTTTTCTTATGGGAAAAGCGAGAATGAAGCCGTAGCCCTTTGTCGGAAGGGAATGGCGCTGAAGCTTGATGAATTGAAGAACAAAAAGCTGAAGCCCTTCGAAAATATCAGAACCGAAAGCAGTAAATATCCTTCCTTGTATGCTAAGTGTATAAGCGTAATGAGAAGTCAGCTTTATTCTCCCGAGGGCAGTATCAGAAGAATATGGTCAACGCCCGACCGTCTGCCTCACAGAAATATGTGGCTCTGGGATTCGGTTTTTCACGCTATAGGGCACAGACACCTTGACGTCAATATTGCAGAGAATCTTGTTCTTGCACTTTTTGACGTGCAGAGAGCGGACGGCTTCATTCCTCATATGGCACGCCCCGATTATATTTCGGATATAACCCAGCCTCCCGTTATTGCCTGGGGATCCTTTCTTGTGTATGAAAAAAGCGGTAATAAAGCATTTCTGAAAACGGTGCTGGAAAAGAATAAGGCATTTCTTTTCTGGTGCAGGGAAAACAGAAGAAAGACGGAAAAGGAGCTTTATTCATGGCATACCAATCCTGAGCTTAATAATCGCTGTGATGAATCGGGTATGGATAATTCACCGAGATTTGACACGGAAAGCGATCTTTTTGCAATTGATTTTTCCTGCTATATGGCAAATGAAGCAAGGTATATGAAAAAAATTGCAGAGTTGCTTTCTGATAAGGAAAATGCAGAGCTTTTCGAGGGTTGGTACGAAAAAATCAAGGAGGATATAAACAATATTCTCTGGTGCGAAAAGGACGGCTTCTATTACGATTTTGATATAACTAAGAATTGCTTCAGCAGTGTGCAGTCTGTTTCATCATTTCTTCCCGTTTTCTCCGGTGTATGTGATGAAAAGCAGTGTGCAAAGCTTGTCGAGCATCTTGAAAATCCCGATGAATTCGGTACGGAATTCCCGATTCCGAGTATATCAAAAAAGGACGGCTCCTTCGGCTCCGATATGTGGCGCGGTCCCGTTTGGCTTAACTATAACTATATGATTTCAAAGGGGCTTTACGAATACTCATACACAGATTTAGCGGCAAAAACAGAAGAAAAAACACTGGCTGCTGTTAACGATTGGTATGAGCGCACGGGTACTGTTTATGAATACTATGACAGTGAAAACCGCATACCGCCTTCCGGCTTCAACAGAAAAGGCAAGGTGTTTGAGCCATACGATTTCAGAGTGAAATATCAGTCAATCAGAGATTACGGCTGGAGTATTACTCTTTGCTTTGATATGATGAATAAATAAAAGCAAAAATATTCAGACGGCTGTGCTGTTCTTTAATCCATCCCGAAAGGAGAAATACAAATGAATCCGTTATTACCAAGATATTTTTTTATGGCTGATGCAGAGGCACGTGTTATGCCGGACGGCCGTCTGTATCTGTACGGCTCTCAGGATATTTCAGGCTCGGAGGATTATTGCTCCAAGGAATATCACGTTTTTTCAACGGATGATCCGGCACTTGAAAAATGGACAGTTCACGGTATTTCATTAAGCAACAGAAAGGATAATCCCGGGATTGCGTTCAGTGCGGATACTCCCTTGTATGCTCCTGACGGAATTTACTGCAACGGTAAATATTATCTTTGTGCCTGCGGTTCGGATAATTTTGAAGCTATATTAGAATCGGACTCACCGTCAGGCCCCTTTGTCAATGCAAAAGAGATTATCGGAGCAAGCGGTGACAGTATTGATCCTGCCATATTTGTTGATGATGACGGTCAGGTATATTATTTCTGGGGACAGTTCAGGCTTAAGGGTGCTAAGCTCAATGCCGATATGGAAACCTTAGATATGGACAGCTTAAACAAAGAGGTTCTTACCGAATTTGAACACGGCTTTCACGAGGGTGCCTCAATCCGTAAGCATAACGGGAAATATTATATGGTATATACTGATATTTCACGGGGAAGTGCAACCTGCCTTTCATATGCAACGTCTGATTTTCCCCTCGGTCCCTACAAAAAAGGCGGTACGATTATTGACAATATCTGTTGTGATCCGCAGACCTGGAACAATCACGGCTCAATAGAATGTTTTCACGGACAATGGTATGTGTTTTATCATCGCTCCTCGCAAAATTCAAGGACAAGCAGACGTGTCTGTGCCGAGCCTATATATTTTAATGAGGACGGCTCCATACAAGAGGTTATTATGACGTCTCAGGGGGCATCAGACGCTATTTCTGCAGTACAGAGGATTGATGCTTCACTTGCTTGCCGTGTGAAAGGCAATGTGTACGTCGCTCCCGACGAAAAATCTGAAGAAAATGAAGTTCTTCTTAACGGCGGTGGCGGAAACTGGATTGAGGATTGGGCCGAATACAGATATATCAATTTCGGTGACGGTGTATTCTCGTGGAAAATCAGCGCCAAAGGACAGGGCAGAATTTCCGTAATGGCAGAGGATTACGGCATAAGCGGAACCATTGATATCAGCACAGATGAATTTACTGAATTTTCGGGAATGCTGACACAAGCCGTAGCCGGCACAAAGGCTGTATGGCTTTTGATGAGCGGACAGGAAATTTCGGTGGATTGGTTCTGCTTTGGAAAAGCCGGCAATTAATCATACTGCTTACTGTGTTCAGTCGTTTTGGGTAATAAGCAAAAGAGCTCCCGTCAGGCGACTGTTTAAATTTAATAAAATGATATAATGCGGTTGTAGAGTTCACACAGAGCCTGCGACCGCATTAATTTTTTTGAGGAAATTGTAATGAAAGAAAAAAAGAACAGCATCACGGAATTAGTATTTATTTCAGACCGCAGCGGATCTGTTTCGGGACTTAGCCTCGATGCCGCGCCCTTTACTTTTGTAAAAAATAGTGTAAAATAGTATTGACTCTGACGTAGCGTTATAGTGTATATTCATAGCCGAGGTGAAGTTATGAAGCTACAGATCAAAGAATTTGCCGAGCTGACAGGTGTCAGCGTGCGCACACTGCATTACTATGACGAGATCGGTTTGCTGAAGCCGAGCTATGTGGACGAGCAAAACGGCTATCGCTTTTACGATGAAAATTCTCTTGAACGGATGCAGGAGATCTTATTTTACCGTGAATTGGATTTTCCGCTGAAAAGTATTGCGGAGATTCTCGCCTCGCCGAATTACGATAAACAAAAAGCGCTTGCGGAGCAGAAACGGTTACTAACGCTCAAGAAAGATCGGATGGAACGGCTAATCGCAGCTCTGGAACAAGCAGAAAAAGGAGAGATCACAATGAGCGTATTTGATAACAGCGAATACGAGACTGCCCGTCAACAGTACGAGGACGAAGCGAAACAGCGTTGGGGCGGCACCGACGCCTACAAGGAGAGCCAAGAAAAGACAGCCGGTTACTCTAAAAATAAATGGAACGACGTTCTCGCCGGAATGAACGGTGTCTTCTCGGAGTTTGCTGAATGCAAAAAATGCGGCGATAGTACCGACAGCGACTCGGTACAGCAGCTCGTAAAGAAAC
>JAZNAI010000057.1:0-10512 GCA_045586465.1 Acutalibacteraceae bacterium
ATCTTCTCAATGAGGATATTACCGAAATGCAAGGGTTACAACCTGTTGAAAAAGAAAGCATTTGGGATAAGTTCAAAAAGCAGCTTCACGAACGCAAGAGCGAAAAGATGATCTTCGGAATGCCCCTTTATCATATTGGAAGAAACGCTCACGGTTTTTTTGCAATAGGATTTAAGGCACATGGAGTCTTTTCTTTCGGTCTTATGTCACGAGGTGTTTTTTCGGTTGGTCTGCTCTCACTCGGAGTAATATCCATTGGACTCTTATCACTCGGCTTGATTTCAGCAGGCGTTTTCTCAGCCGGACTTCTTGCAGTAGGTACGATTGCTCTCGGCTTATTCGCTGCAGGAGCAATCAGCGTAGGACTCATATCCTTCGGTGCACTCTCGGTTGGCTACTTCTCATCCGGTGCGCTTGCTATCGGTAAATATATCGCCGTTGGCGACCACGCCCACGCAATGATTGCTATAGGTCAAACATTGGCAGACGGAAGTATTTACAGCCACATTGGAGATCTGACTACGGCAGATATACCAACCGTGGTTGAATGGCTCGATACAAATGTACCGTCTTGGCTATGCTGGGCAAAAGAAATTTTCAAATTCTTTATACAGTAAAAGCTGAAACACTTGAATTTTCAAGTAAAATTATTTATAATGTCCTTGTTAGTGTGGCAACACGATGGCAACAAAAAATCTGATAGTCCATACTTTATGGATAATACAGATGTATGAGATACCACGAGCTAAACCGCCTATACAAAATTGTTTAGGTTAAGTTCTTCGGGAGCGAGTGGGAATAATCAACGAAAAGCTCATAAAACCTTATATATCAAGGGCTTGGGGACTTTCAGAAAGCCTCGTGATACGAAAATGATACTGTATCCGGCTTTTCCACATATTTTTCTACAAGAGAAAACCTCTCTCGTTTGAACACTTAGTTCATCCGAGAGGGGTATTTTTTATGCCTGTTTTTCGGCAGTGTGACGGTAACAATCCTAACCCTGCCTGCACAAAAGTATCTCGGAGATATTATTGTACGTATTACGGTTTTTCATTTGATTGTTATGTGAAGTTAGTTTAATTCAAAACAATAAATTATTTTGTCAAAAATGTTGAAAATTATGTTACATTATGGTAAAATTATATAAAAATATTATAAAGGGTTGCAGATAAATATGCAAAAGCTGACAATCTTTGTAAACTGCAAACATTTGCGGTTATTTATTAGCACAGTTACATAGACGGATAAAAATGTATGCTTCGACATGCGTTTTTATCCGTCCTGCTTTTTTAGCCAAAAATGTCGTTTCACTGCCTAAAAAGCAGATTTAAAGCACGAAAAGCACAAAATGACTTAAACTCACAGCATAAACAAAAACCACAAAAATAATACATCATGTTGGGATTAATAGGGGGATTGCAAAAAAATGGCAATTAAAAGAATAATAGGCATCGATTTCGGTACAAGCACATCGGTAGTCAAATGCAAAAGGTATATGGATGGTAAACCGATAGGTGATGAGCATCATACCGAAAGTGTAACCTTTGGTCAGGGTGCGTCAGAACCCAGAGCTATGACAATTGTAAGAGTCAATGCGGACGGTTCGGTTGATTGCGGAATCGACGAATTTCTTGAAGGCTCCACAGTTTACCGCGAATTCAAAATGTCACTTGAAAGTGAAAATGAAGAAGAGCGTGAAAGAGCAAAAGAGCTTACTCACGAATATATAAAATATCTTTATGAGAGATATTCTTATCAGAACGGTTTTCTCGGAGAGTGTGATGATGAAGAAACGATTGTAAGTTTTCCCGTAAAATGGAAAGATGAAACAAGAAGCTTTATGGCTCATGCAGTTGCAGATGCCGGTTTTAAAAACGTGTCATCAATAGATGAACCGTCGGCGGCACTTTATGCAATATTAGCACAGGAAATGAGTGAAATCAGAAATAATGGTTTTCTCGAAATGGACAGAGATAATCTGATCCTCGTAATTGATATGGGTGCAGGCACAACCGACCTTGCGGTAAGTAAATGTAATGTTACCGCAGAAAGCGGTAAAGTAATGGCAACTGACATTAAAAATGAACTGCTGTTTTCATGGCCGGAAGATAATGTTGATATCACTTTCGGAGGAAGAGAAGTTGATGATATACTCAAAGATTTTCTGGTTGATTATATCATCAGCTGCGGTTTGCCCAAGGAAGCAGCAGAAAACTTCATAAGGAACAACACGGGAGTTAAAGGTTGGAAGGAGGAAACACTTTCGCCAACTCTTTGTAAAAATGAACCGGTAAAAGCATGCACGGTTGCAAAACAGGCACAGGTTTTTGCACCTATAAAAAAAGAGTTCCCTGAAATAACAAGGGAACATTTTGAAAAGCTTATAGCCGCTAAGATTGAGGATTATAAAACTCTTGTGAACGGGTGTCTTGATAATCTTGAGAAAAATGCTGAAATTGATGTAGTAATTTTTACAGGCGGACACAGCGCATGGTATTTTGCAAAAGAACTTATTGACGGAACGATGAATGGAATCGACCATCCTGCTCTCAGGAAGATTCAAGCAAATAAGAAACGTGTATTCAGTCTTCCTCATCCTCAGGAAACAGTTGCATTAGGTATGGTTTACAGCAAATTGCCGTTTCAGATAGTAAACCCGCGTGAAGAAAATAAAAAAGTGACGATTCCGAATTTCGTAAACATTTCATATGAACACTTCACAAATAACAGAATTAATAACGAAAACTTTACAGTTAAAACCATATATAAATACAGTCAGAGTGTTGACAAGGGGTTCATTATCTCCCAGAGCATTAAGCCCGGAGAAATGGTTGACAAAGGAACCGAAATCACTTTTGTAATCAGCAAAGGTTCTGAGAAGAAACACTCAACCGCAGCAGAGGATAACTCCAAAAAAACACTCAGTGAAAAAGCAATAGAGTATCTTGAAGCAAACATAGCTACAGCAAATAAATTGTCTAACGGTAATCTTAACGGCCTTCAGATGCATCTGCATATTCCGAATAATGAGAAAATCTATTTATACAGTGATACTACTTTTTTCTCAAGCGGTAAAAACGGATTTGTTATAACAGATAAGGGCTTTTATTTCCGTGCATTGTGGGAGCCTTCTACGACAATTAGGTGGGCCACATACAACGACGATATAACCATATCGTGCAACGAAATCAACGGAATGATTACATTTAGTCTCAGAGGCGGGCGTCAATATTCTAAGTCATTTCTTTCGCAAGCGTCTCAGGCGTTTGATTTCTTTGTAGGCCTGCAGAATGCACTAAAAGCAAATACTGCAGATAATATAAAAAAAGCTCCGACAGATAAAACAAATAAAGCTCCGACAGATAAAACAAATAAAACATCAACAAATACAATTAAAGAAAATAAAACCAGTTCGAAAGCTCAAAAACCCATTAATGATTTTGACAAGGTTTTAACCAACACTTTTGGTGAGTTTCCGATTCCCCCCAGCATTTTACAACTCACAAAAACCATGAATAATGGTTCGATTACTCAAGTGCAAGGAAAAATTTATTTTGCAAAAGACGATTCTGCATTTTCCAACGGAAGAAAAGGTGTATTGATTAATACGCAGGGAATCTGGTGTGCGATGGGAAACCGGAACGGAGTTGATTGGTTTTTTGACGACCGCAGAGTAAGATTTACGCCGTGGAATATTTTTGTTCATGAAGAAATAACTATGGACAACATGGGAATTTATTGCGGACAGAATTGTATATTTAACGTTCAAAGCACAAATATGCTGAATATATACAAAGACTTACAGGAGAACCTTATAACAAACAACATTTATCAACAATCAATCAAGTAATTGGCATTCAGAAGAATTTTTTGAAAAATGTCGGATATCGGATATAAAATGAAGTTCATATCGCAGCTCGTACTAATAAAGAGCAAAAAAAGGAAAAATAGCAGAATTTCCTGATTAAAAATATCCAAAAATGCATTTTCAAAGGTCAAAAACACCTGAATTGAAAATTTTTCCGAAAAAACTGTTATGATAAAGTCACAATAAAAAAACAAACGGAGATGTTAAAAATGGATTTTGAAAATGTTTATGAAAAATTTGAAACAACTAACGAAATTGAAGAACTGAACGAAAAAAACGAATTCCCGCCAAAATTTGAAAATGAAGCTGAAAACGAAAAAGATTTTCCTCCATTGTTGGGCAGCTTCGGCGAGACGGTTGAACATCGTACGGCAAAAAGCGAGCTTGAAAGAGACATTAAAGCAGGCCGTGAAATAGCTGCAGAAAACTCTCTGAAAAGATTGGAGAAAATCGAAGCAGAAGAAGCCGCGAAAAAAAAGTAATGGAGGCAAAACAAAATGGCTGAAAAAAGAGATATCAGATTCCGCGATTTGTTTAACGGCGTTTCTGATGAAGAATTGAAAATAGATAATCCTATAAAAGTAGAAGTTCCGAGCGATATTTACAGGGAATTGCTTGATTACAGTATGGAAAGAAGCTATCTTGATAATATATCGCAAAGAACAAAATTCCCCGAAGTGGATTTTGTTGATGCAAATAAAATCACTTGGCTTCAGATGATACGTTTACCTGTTCATCCCGCAAATGTTGACAGTTTTGACTTATTCAACCGTTGGCAAGGTGTTTTATCTTCCCTTCATGCCTGGGGATATAGACTTCTCTTCCTTTTACAGAGGAAAAACGGTGAAACAAATCTTTACCTCGGAACAATATCACAAAACAAAGCATTTACTCCGGCAGATGCAATTGAACAGCTTAAGCAGGCAACTTCAGGCAGTATGCCCGGTGTGGAATTATCACATGTTGACGAAAACAAAGCTTTCAATGATATTCATATTGTATTGAACGGTTACAAGTCAATGGGAGCAGTAACGGGACTTCCCTCTTTTGCTGATGAGCATTCCAAGGGTGTTTTGCAAACCCTTGACTCTCTTGCATTCGGAATCAAGGGTTCACGAAATGAAGACAGGCCGTTTTCACTTCTCGTAATCTGCGACCCGATTAATGACAAAGAAACAAACGATATAATAAATCAGATGAGAGAGCTCGGAAGCAAAATTCATGCTGATGTAAACCGTACCGTCAATGAGAGTCAGTCAAAAAGTGAAAGCAAACAAAAGGGCCTTAATCAGTTTGCGGCGGCAAATATCGGTGAGGCTTTAGGCAAAATTCTTAGTACAGCGTTACCTGTTGTGGGCACATTATTAGGCGGTGCTGCAAGTATTGGTTTAGGTAACCTTAACAAGACTGTAAACGAAAATATAAGCTTTTCCGTTAATACCACTTATCTTGACAAATTCGCCCAGTATGCAGAAGAACTTACAGAGAAGCATATCGAGAGAATGAAGCAAGGCAGAAACCTTGGTTACTGGAATGTAGGCGTGTATGTTTTCGGACAGAACAATAAAGACGTTGCAACAATCGGCGGAATGCTACGCTCGATCTATGCAGGTAAAGAAAGCTACGTTGAACCTATCCGTATTCATCTTCTTGACAGCAAATCGGGAGCAATGGATATTGTAAGAAACAGCTTTGGTATGATTCCTTTGTATGATCAGGATACACCTGATATGAACGAAGATGTTCAGTGGCATGTTTTCGGCAAGCATTATCAGTATCTCAGCACTCCTATGAACACAAAAGAACTTGCACTTACAACATCTCTTCCGCAAAGAGATGTACCCGGAATAAGATTTGTCAAAACAGCAGTACGATTTGCAAACAATCCTCCTGTGATACCCGAAAACAAAAAAGAGTCTGTAATTTGTCTCGGCAATCTTGTTGACACAGGTGTTGAACAGAAAACAGAGTATAACGTTGACCTTAACGAATTTGTAAGACATGCGCTTGTGTGCGGCAGTACAGGTTCAGGTAAAAGTTATACATGTAAAAGAATTCTCGGTGAGATGCTCAAGAAGAAAATCCCTGTTCTTGTTATTGAACCTGCAAAGGATGACTATGTGCGTTGGGCAATTGAAATGAACAAACATCTTCCCGAAGATATGCAGTTCAGAATATATATGCCCGGTTGCGATGAGTTTGAGGGGCACCGTCTTGAACAGCTTAAATTAAATCCTTTCCAGCCGGCAGCTGTTAAAGGTGCAAAAGTTGATATGGTTTCACGCTGTGAAAATCTTGTAGCACTTCTTAATGCAAGTCTGCCCACAAGCGATATCTTACCTGTTCTTGTTGATGAAACAGTATATTCTCTTTATCTCGGCCATTACAGAAACGATTTCCTGACAGGCAGACCTATGGATCAGCAGCTCAGATATCCGAGCATTTCACATATGACAGAAATGGCAAAATGGGTGCTTTCAAAAAAGCATTACGAAGCAAAGGTCAAAGATAATCTTATGGCTTGTCTGCAGACAAGATTCCAGTATCTTACAAGAGGAACAAGAGGTCAGCTTC
This sequence comes from Acutalibacteraceae bacterium, assembly GCA_045586465.1. Lineage (GTDB taxonomy): Bacteria > Bacillota > Clostridia > Oscillospirales > Acutalibacteraceae > RUG806. Next base: position 6,446 of record JAZNAI010000057.1, read on the forward strand.
TTAATGTTAATTTCTCAACGGATTATGCAGAGCTTTTTGAAAAGCCCACAATTATCAACATCAGCAACGTTTCGGCAGCAAAGGATAAGGCACTTATTATGTCAATTCTTATGCTCAGCCTTCACGAATACAGAAAATCAAAATATGCCAACGATGCTGAATACAGAAAACGTGCCTCTAAGAATGAATTGTTACATATGACTCTTATTGAAGAGGCTCACAACATTTTGCTCAAGCCTGAAAACAATTCAGCAGGTACAGGAGATCCGCAGAGAGTTGTTGCCGATCTGTTCAGCAATATGCTGTCGGAAGTCAGAAGTACGGGACAGGGCTTTATGATTGTTGACCAGGTACCCACAAGACTTATCCCTGATGTTATTAAAAATACTAACTTTAAAATAGTTCACAGACTTACTGCTCCCGATGATTGTGAAATAATGAGTGCAAGTCTGGCTCTGCGTGAAGATCAGAAGGCTCTCATTCCTGCATTACAGCAGGGTTATGCAGTTGTTTGCGGTGACCGTGACGATGCAGCTTCTTGGGTGCATCTTAAAAAATCTGATGTAGGTTAAGGTGATTGTAATGGAAATGAAAAAATGGTTAATCATCGTTTTAGTTCTTGGTATAGCAACAGCAATAATTGCAGTTGCCGCTGTTGTTATAAAAAAGAAGAAAAGTAAAGCTGAAATTCAGGAAAACAAGGGATATGACAAACCGGTTGTGCAAGCAAAAACTACTGTCGAAGCTGAACCGGTTGCGGAAGAAAAAATTACCGTCAAAGAAGAACCTGCTGTTGATAAAAATCTACAGTCTATTGCTGACGGTATCAGAGAAAATGTAAATTTATTTAACGGACTTTTTGAGGGAGTTTTTCAGATAGTTCACAATTCTGACAATGCCGACAGCGACGCTATGGAAGAATGGAAAATCAGAACGGAAAATATTAACGGAAATGATAATTTCAAAGCTGAACTGCTGAAATTGCTGAACTCAGGTGACATTAAAAATCAAGCTGCAAAATTGCTTAACTGCATAGAGCTCGCAGGAATAAAAAGAGCAGAAGAAACAGAGTATGCTTTTGAAATAAATGTATCAAAAAAATATATTTGTTTAAGCAACAACTTGGATGAAGGAACCTTATGCACAGTACTTAAGCCATATTGGCATCTGGATTCAAAGGTGGTAGAGCAAGGTTGCATCATCAGAAAGGACGGATAATACTATGTTTGAAGATTTTGAAAATTTAGAACAGCAGAATGAAATTGAAATTGAAAGACCGACTAACATACTTCAGCAGATTCTGAATTCATTTGAAGAAATTACAGATTCATCTGCTACAGCAGAAGCTGTTCCGGAAGATATATATGATTATCTTGAGAGCATCAACGCAGAGTATTCTTACGAAAAAGCAGAGCTGCCCAACGGCATTATAAGAGAAAGCCTTGTATGGGAAACACATAGCGAAACCGCTCAGGATGCATACGATTTTTACAACATTGAAGATGCAACAGATGCATGGCATGTTCAGAAGTACAGCGACTCATGTGCAGTAGTTTGTCAGGAATTTATTCTCGAGGAATACACGGGAAAAGAATTTGAAGAAGACGAGCTTGTGCAATGTGCACTTGAGAACGGTTGGGTTGTAGAAGGCGGTACACTGCCTGAGGATATCGGTAATATTCTGGAATATTACGGCATTGAAACGACTACAGATTATGACGCTGATTTCCAGGATCTTGAAAATGCACTTAATGATGGCGACAGAGCAATTGTCGGTGTATACAACATGGGACTTGACAATGATTATGAAGGCTTTTATCCTGCGTGGAGCGCAAACCACGCAATAGAAGTTATCGGTATCGATAAAAGCAATCCTGATGATATTAAAGTAATTGTAAATGACCCCGGCGTTGAAGATGGCTGCGGTAAAGTTATCGATTACGATGTATTCATGAAAGCATGGGATACATCGGGCGGTTTTATGGTTACTGCAGACAGACCATAAGGAGGTACGGATATGGAACTTAATGAATATTTAAAAAAATTGCATCAGTCTACTGTATTCAGAAGCATTCTGCCTATGAATCAGGGAGCACTTTACCCGATGTTTTCTGTAAAAAACGGAAAGCTCTGTGCTCATTTCCTTGCTCATAAAACAGAAATAACAAAAGACGGTATCAAGGTATATTATCCGGAATTTTATATGACTTTTACTTATCCCGGATGCACACTTGTGAAGTTTGACAGACTTGCATTTGATCCGACTTTTTCTGCAGAGGACTTCAATACTTTTGAAGTAATCAATAAGCCCGATGCAGAAGAATTAAAGCAGAAAAAAAATGAATTGAATGCAGTTTTGCAGCTTGCCGACAAAGTTCTCAGTGATTGGGACAAAAATGAGTCTGCAGATGTCGGTGAATATAATTCAGCATATTTTAAAATTCTGACAGAAAAGCAAAGAGAAGTATTGAAAAAACTTTGATGGTGAAAAGTATGGCTGTTGATAAATTAGATTTTATGGTTTTTGAAAAAAATCCCGAATTGTACAGCAGGATACGCGAAGCAATAATCGCTTATGCGGTTCAGAGTAATGTTGAGACTGATATTTATTGGTTAAAAGAAGAAAGTCAGTTAACAGATTTAAGAACTATATCAAAAAAGGTTCATATTGCTTTTGTTAACAGCGATTATAAACAGGCTTCTTTATTAGCGGGTCAGACAATTTTCAAAGAGGACGAAGATGTTCTGATTGCTTTTTACGGCAGCAATACAGTTGATATGAAGAGTCTTTTTGCATCAAGACCAATTACATATATGGAATCTACAAAAGACTCTTTTGAAAACACAATAAAAGGTTTACATGCTCTGATATGTGAACGCAAAAGGGTTTTTATCTGGACAAACAAGAATGTCCGACTCTTTATTCCTCACAACAGGATAATTTATATGCAAAGCTATAAGGGATATGTTGATATTGTCACTTCAGACAACGGAAAATATCATATTCTTGGCAAGCTTGATGCTGTAGAGGAAAAACTTCAGGATGAAAATTTTATTCGTGTACATAAGAGTGCAATAGTAAATATCAGATTGATCCGTTCAATGGACCGTACAAACAAATACTTTACAATGTCAAATAATGATAAGGTTTATATAAGTAAAGCTTATTATAAAGAAGTAAGCAGCCGTTTTGAAAATGTCAGGACAAAATCTTGGGAAGGAACATAATTATGAAAATAGAAATTGAAACGGGAAAAATTGATCACGAAGAAATAATCAAAATGATTCTGCCGATTATTCTTGAAAATCCTGATGCTATAAAAGATAAAACATTAAGCAGTATTGTAAACATGGCAAGTGTTATGAAAATTTCCGGTGATACTGTTGCAAAAATGATTTCTCTCATACCGCAGGACGTTAAAGATAGCATAGTTGTATATTTTATTAATAATCACAAAGATATTGTTTTGAATTTTATGGAAAATATGATGGATAAAAACGGCATAAAAATTGACTTAAAGGATATCGAAATAAAGTCCGTTTGAGCATTATATTATTATTGACGGTTTCCTGCAAGTTAAGCTGCAGGAAACCGTTTGCTATAAAAAAAACAAGCAAAATATAAAGGGATTGTTATGAAATTTAAAAATACAGAATACCTGAAAAGTGCAATGTTAGGCCTAATTGTTGCCGATGCCATTGGCGTGCCTTACGAGTTTCGTGTGCGTGATACCTTCAAGTTTACGGGTATGGTCGGCTACGGTGCTCACATGCAACCCGACACTATTGCAGCTATTGCAGGTGGGCTCGCCGGTATTTATTACGGCATCGGCGGCGAAAAAGGTATCCCCGAAAAATGGATTGACGCCCTTGCAAGAAAAGACTGGATTGAGGAAATGCCTGATAAAGCGGTTGAAAGCTGAAACAATAAACAAACGCAAGTTGAGCAGAATAATGATTTATATTACAGCAATTGTATAGGGTTGGTACAGAAAAATGACGATAGATAAAAACGGAAATGCTGTTTTTGAGAAAAATATTGAAGAAATAAATGGCGGGCCGGATTT
>JAZNAI010000058.1:0-3440 GCA_045586465.1 Acutalibacteraceae bacterium
TACCTACGGGACGTCGAGGACGCCGTCCCCTACAAGAAGGAATCCGACCTTTTGAAAGTGAGGTCGGAACACAATCCCCTACAAGGTTAATTGAACGCTTCTGCCTCTGACGAAAATGTAATTGATTATATTATTTATATATGATAAAATAAAGAAAAAACTTGCGGGTGAAGATTATGTATAATGAAAAACTCACTTTTAATAAAAACGGAAGGTTTAAGATAATGCAGGTAGCCGACGTGCAGGAATGTGCCACGGTCAATCCCGATACAATAAAGCTTCTCACTCTCGCCCTGGAGAAGGAAAAGCCTGACCTTGTTGTTTTTACGGGAGATCAGATTTATGGAATACACCCGTCATTTTATAATAAAAACCGAAAATCTCAGGCAGTGAGGGTCTTAAAGGAGATAATTGCTCCCGTTGAAAATGCAGGCGTTCCCTTTGCCGTCACCTACGGCAATCACGACAGTCAGGTAGGACTTACAAACGCAGAGCAAGCGGATATTTACGCTGTTTCCCCCTTTAATATCTCGGGTACTCCTCATTCCGATACTGACCGAGGAACCTTCCGTCTGCCCCTTTATAATGACGAAAGCCACGTGTTTGACATCTACCTTTTCGATTCCAACGGACAGGCACCCACGGGCGAATATCTCCCCGTATCTGAAGAGCAGATTGAGTGGTTTAAGAAAGAGCGTGAAAGCGCAAAGGAAGACGGCAATTACGTAAACGCACTCGCATTTCAGCACATTCCCGTGCCCGAGTTCTATGACGTATTAAAGCGTGTAAAATTCGGTACAAAGGGGGCTGTAGAGGCATTTCGTCGGCACAAAGGCGAATGGTACGTGCTTCCTGAGGATATTCTTAAAACGGGCGGTTTTATGGGCGAATCTCCTGCCACTCCCGACCGCAACTCGGGACAGCTTGAGGCGCTTCGTGAAAAGGGCAACGTCCTCGGTCTTTTAGTGGGACACGACCACATAAATTCATTTGTAGCCGAAAAGGGCGGCATAAAGCTCATTTACACTCAGGGTGCAGGCTTCAACGTTTACGGCCCCGGAAGACAAAGAGGCGTAAGAATAGTTGAGCTTGACGCAAATAACCTCAACACTTTTAATACCTACACCGTCACCTTCGGCTCTCTCACGGAGGATAAAATTTCAAATCCCCTGCAGGAGTTCATATTCGCCCACATTCCCACGAGCATTGAGCCCGTAAAGCGAATAGCGGCTGTGGGACTGGGTACCGCAGCAGTGCTGGGCACAGCAGGGCTTATTGCACATATTCTTTTTTCTTCAAATCGTAAATTCTTCCATCCTTATATTTAATTTTCGTCGGCACCGATTTTCTTGCCCTTTCCTCTGCCCTCACAATATCATATGAAGCATCGGGGTCAGGCTGAATAGCTTTTTTTCCTGAAGATGCATCGGCAAATGAGCTGAAATCAGAGCCCTGATTTCGTTCATTAAGAAGCCACTTATACAGCTGTGCATAGTGATTCTTTTCACTTTTATAAGAAAAATTATAAAGGTACGCTGAAAGCTTATCGAGTACCTTATCCGTGAAAGGAAAATCTCTTTTAAGGGAGTTTAATTCTTCAGCCGAGAGATACACGTTATAAAACTTACCGTAAGCGTTAAGCTCTCCTCTTTCCGGTTCGGATGCTTTTACTGTTTCGCAAGTGCTTCTTTCGCAGGAAGTCTCCTCTTCAATATCAATTTCCTTTGCCTGCACAGCTGCTGCAGGCGGATTTTCTTTTCCGCCCTTATCATCTGAATCAATAAGAAACGGTTCAAGAAACGTAATAAGCGTGTATTTGTTTTTTATGTTCTCGCACCTGATGCCGCCCAGCTCCTGAAACACCTTCAAAAGCCGCTTTACCTTGGCAACGGTCATATTGGTGCGCTTTGCAAGCTCAGGCTTCGAAATCAGGATGGAATTCACACCTACGTCAACTCCGTCTATGTACGCCTCACGGAAACGCAGGTCACACTTAAGCCTCGTGTAGAAGCCCAGGGCATCCATATCCTCAAAAATCTCAAATTTGAGAACCTCCCTCGGAATAGTGATAAAGCCGTTTGTCATAAATTTTCCTCCTTGATTTTTAAACAACAAACGGGAGCTGCACCGAAAGGTACAGCTCCTGAAATTGTTTTATATTCATATTTGTCTGAGAGAGATTTCTTTTCCTCTCTTCGTGCCTTATTATAGCATATTTGCCGCATTTAAATCAAGGGCAAAACAGGGGTTTATAGAAAAAATTTCACCCCCTTTTTTACCCTTCTTTTTGTGCAAAGTGAACATATGTTCGTCATTTTGCGATAAATTCACCCGTTTTTCCTACATTTACAGCTTTTTTGTACAATAATTTCAAAATAGCAATGTGTCCACACATCACGGTGAGAGCATACCCCTTTTTTTCCTTATTCTCTCTTTATTATATAACGTTATTCTTATTCCCTTATTCTGTATACAAGGATACGGCTGATGCGTCGGCTGAAAATACAGGCTTAATCGGTCGTACCATCGGCTGAAAAATACCGAATCGGTCGCACTTCAATTCAAAAAGCCGACCTGAAAAGTCCTGACAGTATTTACGCCACGGAACGTTTTCGGTCGGTTTAATTTTAAGCACTCAGTCGGCTTTGGTGTCTGTTACAAAATAAAAGAACATCGGTTAAAGAGTCGGCTTTATTCCTCAATGAGCTCATATTCACCCGAACGGAGAATCCGCATTAAGTCATCCATAGTCTTAATCGGCTCATTTGTAATAATTCCGCCGGGATTGGTGTTATTTTTATTATGAAAATCACCGCCCGAGGTCACTACAGGAAAGCCGTTTTCCTTTGCCCAGGCTCTTGCCTTGCGGTTAGCATCGGTATTCTTATCCTTACCGTTATACACCTCACAGCCGTGAAGAAGCTCAGGGTTATGGCGGAAACGAAGCTCCCTGAAGGGATGTGCCTCAAGAAGAATAAGATTATTTTCATCACAAAGCTTTTTAAGACGTCTTAAGTACTTTGTCATAAGATTGCCTGAGCTTCTTAAGAAATTCTCATCGGCACCGTAAATAAGAAAATCGTCAATTGTGAAGAAGAAACGCACCTCAACCGCCCAGAGAACGGTAAAGTCATCACCTGCCGCCTCTTTTGCTTTTCTGTAGCCCTTAAGATAATGGTCAATATACTTATGAGGCATAAAAGCACGGTGAAAAAGAAAGGTCTGAGGTGAATAGTGGTCAGTTATGACAACACCGTCGTAGCCTCTCTCCTTATAAAATTTAACAGCTTGTGAAGCATCAGACTGTGCACAAAGGCTCACGTCCGAGGTATGGCAATGAAGCTCGTATTTATATTTTCTCATACTTCCCTCTCATTTAATTTTTAATACCATATCAAAATTTACATAACAGCCTATAGGGGTCGGCGTCCCCGACGACC
>JAZNAI010000059.1:0-21601 GCA_045586465.1 Acutalibacteraceae bacterium
GTCGGCAACAACAATTCCCGAGCCCGAAGTGATAACATTATCGCTGCCCTTTGTGTTCGAGCTTCTGCCCGATACATTCTTCTGTCCTTTTACTATAAGTACATCGTCGCTTATGGAATCGCAGGTGAAAAATTCTTTCCATTGATCGGCCAAAACGCCTCCGAGAGCCCCGATTCCTGCCTTAATAAGTCCCATAAATTATTTCTCCTTTCAGAATCTTTTTTATAAATGCTTATTATTTCTTCTGTGATTACCTTACAATAAGTCTGCCTGTAATTTCGCGGTCAAGGTTCTGATGAGTTGAAAGATATTCATCAAAAATACTTCTGCATGAGGTTGAAACTACCAGAGGCTTACCGTTCTGAGAAACATCATCAAGCGGAATTGAAAAGAATTTTTCAAAGTTATTGAAATGGAACCGCTGAAGACCTATTCTGTATATTTTTTGTTCTTGGACAGGCTCGCCGTTAAAATCGAAGCGGATAAATGTATGTGTTGCTCTGTCATACTCAACTCTCATACCTGTTGAGAGCTGGTAGAATTCACAATGTGCACCTTCCCATACTTCATCACGAATCATATATTCAATCATCCGTTTTAGTTGTGCCCCCGTAACCTTCAGCAGATAAACAGAATCATCATAGGGAAAACACTCGCAAAGGTCGGAATAAAGAACAATCGGCCCTAACTCAGTACTTCTGATACTGCCTGAACCTAAAAGCATTATATCAAGTCCCAGAGACTCACGCATAATATCAGCGAACAAGCCCCCGAGAGCTGTTTCCTGAGTTCTGCACGGATGCGTAAGAGTTTTTCTGAATCTCGTAACAAGTCTGCTATACTTTTCATCTGTCTGCTCTTTATAGTGCCTGAGTATATTTTCGAGCTCTTCATCCCTCGGGCAATGCTTTGCATTAATGGGAACTGTCCGCCAGTCAAAGCTGTCAATACAGTTATTATCAGTATCAACCATAATGTCAAATCTTCCTATCTGATCTGTGCCGGTACCTGCCTGAACAACAACAATATTATTCACGACAGCGGGTTCATCAATAAAGGTATGCGAATGTCCGCCGATAATGATATCAACCCCCCAGGCAGGGTCAAGAACTGCAGCCAGCTTTTTGTCTTCCTCAAAGCCGATATGAGTCAGAAGAACAGTAAAGTCGATGTCAATAGCATTGTAGGAATTACAGATGTTACCGACTTCCGTTGCAGCCTCGTTAATATCAACAAATGAACCGATGATGCCGTCATTTTTTGTCTGAGAAAGCACCTCTTCGGTAATAAGACCGATGAACAGAATTTTCATCCCGTCAATTTCAGCTATATAGTGTGACTTAAACAGTCTTGCACCGTTCGTTTTAATATGTAGGTTTGCGTTAATGATAGGGAATTTTGCACACTTTTCAATAAAAAGAAGATGAGCAACACCGTAATCGGTTTCGTGGTTGCCGATGGTAACAACATCGGGCGAGAGCATATTCATTATCTCAATTGTTGAAACACCCTGAAATTCCGAGTCAATAACCGACCCTCTGAACATATCGCCTGCAACGCAGTAAATAGTATTCTTTTCTTCGTTTCTTACCTTGCTGACATACCCGGAAAGCATCGATACACCGCCTACAAGGCTGTTGTCAATTTCTTCACTTAGAAAATCTCCGTGCAAATCATTTGAATGTAAAATCGTAGGCTTCTTTAAATTCTTCATATCAGTTCACTTCATTTCCCGTGCATTTTTTGCAGCATAGTCCTCCTTGAAGGTCCACTCCGTATACTGTACATTCTTCACAAACCATATTTCCGCAGATTTCACATTTATTAAGCTCAAGACGTACTTCATTGTTTGCACGTTCATAAGCCTTTCCGTGGTCATTTGCGTAAATGATTGCTCTTGCTTCCCGTTCATCATTACTTAAAAACTTTTTATCTTTGAAACCTGAAACAAATTCGTGAATCTCTGTTTTTATAGGTTTACCGCAACAATCGCAATAAAACTCAAACTCAAACTGCTTTATTGTTGATTTGTCGGCAAATCTTTTTGTTACAGCTTTCAGCATATTTTCGACCTCCTTGTATAAGTATTTACAATATAATTCTACTTGTTAAAACCTATTAAAATAAGTAGCCCTACAGGTTACTTTCTTAAAAAGAAGGCTACCTTCAGGGCTACCATGTCAAAAAACAAGCTATCCATTTGTATATACTGCATAAACAAAGTTGTAAAAACAATTAAATGTAGAAATTGACACAAAATTCAAATTATGCTATATTATGATATATAAAGTTATGGAGTTAAACTATGAAGCTTGATATAAAAAACTTAAGCTTTCCTGAGCAGGTTAAAACAGTTCGCATTCTTTTACAGCTGACACAGACTGAGCTTGCAAATGAAATCGGCATTTCCTATGCAACCGTCAGCCGTTGGGAACGAGAAAACAGAACACCGCATCTTGCAATGGTGGGCAAATTCTATTCATTCTGTATGCGAAGCGGAATAGAAATCAAGGCAGCAAAGGAGGAATAATATGACTACACTTTACGGTATTATTTTTGTTATTTCTCTTTTAATGATTGCGACATATTTTTTTATTGACAGAAAGCGTGATATCTGGCTACTGCTTCTTTTTGTTTGTGTGGCAGTATGTGATTTAGGCTATTTTCTTCTCTCTGTATCAAAAAATCTTGATTTTGCCTTATGGGCAAACAGAATTGCGTACCTCGGATGCATATTCCTGCCGTTTTCTATTCTTATGATGATTATGAATCTGTCAAGATTTGCCTTTCCAAAATGGTTACCACGCATATTAATCGGTATCAATATGATAATGTTTTTCATTGCTTCAAGTGGCGGATGGTTACCGATTTATTATAAAAACGTTTCTTTTGAAATCATAAACGGGGTCGGTACTCTTGTTAAAGATTACGGTCCTTTACATAATTTTTATAAAATCTTTCTGTTTGCTTACTTTTCTGCAATGATTGCAATTATCGTATACACAGCAGTAAAAAAAACGGTTATATCAATAAAGCATTCTGTTTTTCTTGCCTTTGTTGTTATCGGTAATATTGTAATATGGCTTATTGAAAACACAATAAAAGCAGGATTTGAGTTTATGTCCGTATCTTATATCATTACCGAAGGGTTGATATTATTCCTTTACGGCATTTTACAGGATTACGGTCTTGCAGATACTCAAGGAATTTCTTCTGAAGCCGTTGTAATTCAACCCGAAACAGAACAAGCTGCTTCTGACGAACAAACAGCAAATATCAGGTATTTTGAGCAAAATCAGATTGATGTTATTTTTGAAAGCTGGGATGATATCCGTTCTCTTTCTCAACGAGAAAAAGAGGTTTTAGCTCTCATTATGCAGAACAAAAAGCGAAAAGATATTGCCGATGAGCTTTTTGTAACAGAAAGCACAATCAAAAAACATACATCAAGCATTTTCAAAAAGCTTAACATTAATAACCGTTCTGAATTATTTGAAAACGTAAAAAGTTACTTAAACAGCAAAACAGTGCAGTAGTAAGAACCACTGCACTGTTTTTTTATCTGAAAATTATCTCATATTCAACAATTTTTCTTGTCTGTGAATGAATATTAAATATACTTTGTACCAAGTCCATTTGATAATCCTCTTTCTGCTGTTCAGTGATATCTTCAGCTTCTTTCATTTGCTCCACAAGTGTGTCAAACATCTGTTGTGCCCGGGAGCCAATATCTGCGAGATACAGCCATATTTTACCTTCGGCAAGCAGAATTGCAAACAGCATTTTCTTGTGTTTCAGAAGATAATCCTTATGTAACATCCGTACCAAAAGGCAGACGTCGCTTGATATTTTGTATCCTCCGTAAAGTTTTGTTGAAATTTCTACTATGTTATGATATAATTATACAAAAATAGCAGTATTTGTATCACTTAAGGAGGTACGTTTATGGACGAAAACAACAGAGAGGAACGTACGGAACATAAGGAAACAAAAAAGTTATCCAAGATAAAATACATTTTATTTCTTCTTAAGCCTTATTGGAAATACGGAAAAGGTTATATACTTACAATCCTTCTGATGTCTGTTGTGCTTCAGCCTGTTGCCTCTTATCTTACTGCACTTTTGCCGCAGAAGGCAATTGATGCGGTTATGAATGAAGCTCCCCGAGCTGATGTCATTCTTCTTATTATTTTATTCACGCTGTTTATTGTTCTGGTTGCGGCGCTTCAGAAGGTCATACAGATGGCATATACTCAGATGACACTTGTGAAGGTCAGCAACAAAATCAAGAATGACGTAAATAAAAAAGCCTTGCAGACAGATTTTAAGTATTACGACCATCCCGATTTCTTCGTAAAATTTATTTTTGCCCAGGATAATTTCCCCATACACGCACAGAATGTTGTGATGATTCTTCCTGATATTCTTAGGGGTATTGCAACTGTTGTTGCGATGATTGCGATAATTGCAACAACCGGTCCCGTGCTTCTCGGTATAACGGCATTTTTTGTTATTCTGAATGCGGTTGTCGGTCTTCCTGCCATAAAGCCGACTGCAGATTATGAAGTAAATCTTATGGATGCGTGGCGTCCGATGGAGTATTCGGGAAGAGTGCTGAAGACTAAGGAAAATGCAGCAGAGCTGCGAGCTTCCGGGGCGGGGGATAAGCTTCTGAACTCAATCAATGCATCAATGAACAGGTTTCAGACAACCTATCGGCAGTTTATCAAAAAGGTTGCACCTTTTCATCTGCTGCAGGGTGCCGTATCTCCCATTCAGGCGGCATGTATTCTTGCTTATATTATCTTTTTTGTCATTGACGGAGATAAATCACAGATCGGTTTATATGCCTCTCTTACGGTTGCATCAACTGCTTTGGCTGAAGGGCTTAATGATGCGGCAAGCAGTATTATGCAGATGCTTCAATGTATTGCGAACGGTGAAAAGGTTGCTGAATTTTTTGAAGCGGAATCTGAAATTGAACCGCCGAGGGAAAATGCCGTTCCTGCTCCCGACGGAACCTTTGAAATAGAGTTCAGGGATGTTTCTTTCGGTTATGACGAGGATTCGACTTTATTCAGAAATTTTAATTTACATATAAAGCCCGGACAGCGAATAGCTATTGTCGGAGAAAACGGTGCCGGCAAGACAACGCTTACAAAGCTCCTGCTTCGTCTGTATGACGTAAACAGCGGTGAAGTTCTTGTTAACAGGAAAAATATAAAAGAATATGACATACACGGCTTGAGGCTTCGTACCGGTGTGGTATTTCAGGACATCCGTGTGCTTGCAATGAGCTTGCGCGACAATCTGAACGTATACAATGAAGTGTCTGACGAAAAGCTGATTGAAATACTCGATAATCTGGGATTGTCAGAGGTGCTTAAAAGAGCAGATTATAATCTTGACACAATGGTTTCACGGGAATTCACGGAGGACGGTATTGCACTTTCCGGCGGTGAAGCACAAAAGCTGATGCTGGCCCGTCTTTTTACGTCGGATTTCGGTTTGCTTATCCTCGATGAGCCGTCCTCTGCCCTTGACCCCTTGGCAGAGGTGAGGCTGATGAAGAATATTCTTGATATTTCGAATACTGCCACAACTGTTATGATTGCACACCGCCTTTCAACTGTCCGTGATTTTGACTGTATTTATCATATTGAAAACGGAAGGATTTTAGAAAGCGGTACCCATGACGAGCTTATGGAGCAAAAAGGAAAATATTACCAAATGTTTGTAAGCCAGGGTGAGAATTATCAGAACTGATATTTGATTTGTTTTTTACTTAACAGAAAAATAGCTATCCCGAGCATTGCTCAAGGGATAGCTATTTTGATTGTTATACTAATTCATTGAATAATTCGGGAAGATTCTTAATGTCTGATAAAATCATAATCAGAGCTTTGAAGAACCATATAATTTTGTTCATGAAATTGTTTTCGGGTGCGGTTACTGCTTCAAGCTCCTGAGTGTTTTCAACGAAATCAGAAGTTTTGATGAATGTGAAATCACATTCTGCTGCGGAATGGTCGGACACCGCTTTTCCGTTGGAATTCAACACTTCAACATATCTGAAATCGCTGACAACAATGTCAACTCCGCCGCCTGCTTTGTACATAAATCTTTCAACAGAGTCCCAGTTGCCCCAAGCGGGAAGACCGGTTATGTGCCAATTGTAAAGATTAAAATAGTCACCGTTGTTGTGATATTCTATCCAGGCATCCTTAAGACCGCACTCAACGTAAAGAGCGTTGTAAAGAGCACCGTTATCTTCGTGAACGTGCATATGGTTATTGAAGTCGCCCGTCACGATTACGGGTCTGTCATTTTCAGCAGAACGAGCCTTAATAAACTCTGCAAGCTGTCTGTATTGGCTGGATCTTGCTTCTATTGAGCCTTCACCGCCGTATGCATCAGCGTGTATATTATAAAAATCTACGTAAATGCCGTTTCCGATATCTATAACGCTGTAGACAAAACCTTTTGCGGTAAGTTCATCTGAGCCGTCTGAAAGAATGCCGTGAGCATCATTCCAGGGTACTCTTGTTTCATTATAAATGGGCATATCAGTTGTGAATATGTTGAGCCCGTCTCCACCTGGAACCGCACCGGTGTGATTTGTCTGATAATTGAAGCCGCTTAAGTTTTTAACAAGATTGATGTGATAGTTAAAATCTTCCTGAACAGCTGCAATATCAAAATCGTTCTGAGAAAGATATTTAGCGGAAACTGCAAGGTTTGCTTTAACGTTTTCCCCCTGGAATACACCGAAGGGAAGACCTGCAACATTGTAGTTTACTGTCTTGAGTGAAAACTTTTCTGCCTTATCATAGTCGTAAAGCTTTATATCAAAGTATTCGGTAAAGGTTTCACCGTTGCAGATATATCTGAGTCTCCAAAAAATCTTGTCAAAACTTTTGAAACCCTGTGCATCGGTATTCATAAGATAATCTCTGTATAATACGCCGTATTCATCCTGTTCGGCAATGGATGAAATTCTTTTGAATGTAAGAGGCTGAGAATAGTCAATATTGCCTTCGGCATCCTTTGCCCAATATGAAGGGTTGTCTGTACTGTTGATTGTAAAGCCCCGCCAATCATAGCCTTCACCTAAGGATAAATTGCATTCAATCTTTGTTGTTCCTGCAGGGAATGTAAAAGTGTATGCAAGGTTGTTAATTGTACGGGAGATTGCATAATCACCCTCAACGCTTTTTTCTTTGACGGAATAATCACCGTGACTGGGGAATTCCATCTGATAAAGTGTTGATTTGTAAAGGAACGGAGCCATTTCAACCTGTACACCGTTTTCGGTTTCAAAGGAAGCGGCAAATGCTGTGATTCCCGACAAGCAACCGAGCGTCATAATAATTGCGAGAAATAAAGATACAACTTTTTTCATAAAGCTTTCTCCTTTATATTTTTATCTATAACATAATAGCACAACTTTTCTGCAAACACAATATTCATATTAATAAAAATTCAACAATTATCGGTAAATTACGTATTTTCAGTATTGTCGCAGAAAAAAGACAGCGAGGAGAAAAAATCTCTTCGCTGTCATAAATTATTTAAGCTTTGTGAACATTCTGAGGATTCTTGTAACGCACAGTTCAAGCTCGGCACGTGTAAGCTCGCCTTTTTCGTAAGCTTCTTTCAGCTCATCGGGATATCCGCAGTGCATCTTCATATCATTGCCTGCCTTAACTTCAATAACGGGTCTGTTTTTTACACCCCAGTCGGTAACAACCATACCCTTGAAGCCCCATTCGTCACGGAGTATGCAGGTGAGAAGCTCATAGCTTTCGCTTGTGTGAAGTCCGTTAATGAGATTATATGATGACATAAGTGTCCATGGATCTGCTTCCTTTACACAGATTTCAAAGGGTTTGAGGTATATTTCACGTAATGCTCTTTCGGAAAGACGTGAGTCACTTGCGAAGCGGTTAGCTTCCTTATTGTTGCAGGCAAAATGCTTGATTGAAACTGCAGCCTTCTGTGACTGAATGCCTCTTACTGCGGCTGCAGAGCATTTGCCGGCAAGCAAGGGATCCTCTGAATAATATTCGAAGTTTCTTCCGCAAAGGGGATCTCGGTGAATGTTGAGAGCAGGAGCTAACCATACACCGAGATTGTTTTCTCTCAGTTCACTTCCGCCTCCGGCGCCGACTTCCTCGATAAGCTCGGTGTTCCAAGTGCAGGCAAGAAGGGTAGCACAGGGCCAGGCAGTTGTGGGAATTCCCGTTTTTGGCTCAAGTCTCAGACCTGCAGGACCGTCTGCTGTGGGGACAGCAGGAATGTTAAGACGTGAAAGACCGCCGAAGCAGCCCGTATTTGCAACACCCGTGGGCGGCTGACCGCCTACAAGGAAGCAAAGCTCGTCAACCGTCAGCTGCTTTACAAATTCTTCCATAGTGATTTCGTTTCCGACTTTATCGAAAATTACGTCACACTCCGGAGTTTTGGCATTTGAATCGGCAACTTCACCGTAGTAGTATTCGGGTTCACCCATAGGTAACTCTTCAAAGGTACCGTCGGAAAGCATTCGTTTTGCTAATTTCCAAGGCTTACAGCGGCTTTCAAGCTTTTCCGTAACAGTATCTTCCTCTGAGATATATTCAAAATCCGTTTTTACGGTATCTCTGACAGAGGTGCCGACATAGAAGGAATAATTTCCCTTTTCAAGAACGTATGAGGCTTTTGAAATTTTTCCGAGGTCGTCAAAGCTTGCCATCTGAGAAACGGGGAAGGAGAGGAATATAGTTTCAGCTTCACCGGGAGCGAGAAGCTTTGATTTTTTGAATGCAGCAAGTGCCTTAGAGGGCTTCCCGAGCTTGCCCTGCGGTGCGCTGTAATATACCTGTATAACCTCTTTGCCTGCGACAGCACCGATATTTCTGACGTTAAGTACAACGTTGATTTTATCGCTGTGACAGAAGCACATTATGTCGCTTAATTCAAAGCTTGTATAAGAAAGACCGAAGCCGAAGGGATATCTTACGTGTGAAGCGGCACCGGGAACAGTTTCAAAATATCTGTAGCCGACGTAAATATCGTCAGAATAATCAACATGATCAAAGCATTCCCAGAAGTCTTCCTTGGTAGGGTAGCAGTCATAGCTTTTTGCTATGGTATCAGCTAATTTGCCTGATGGAGTTTCGTCACCGCAGATAATATCGGCAAGTGCGCTTCCGCCCTCCATACCGCCCTGCCAGGCGAAAAGAACGGCATTAATCTTGGTGTTTTCTGCAAAATATTCGCAGTCAATAACCGCACCCGAATTAATAACTATTATGACATTCCTGAAAAGCTCTGTACATCTGTCAATGAGGGCTGTTTCAAGGTCGGAAAGATAATAGTCTCCCTTGATGGGTCTTCTGTCGACACCTTCTGCAGAAAAACGGCTGAGTGTGATTATTGCCGTGTCTGCATTTTCTGCTGCGCTGACAATCAGCTCATCAGGAACCTCTGCTTCTTTAACGTGCATTGCAGCAAAGGTGTCGTAGGTCATATCGTCACGCTCTGTGCAGAACTCCATATTGTTGACTATGTCCCAACGTGCGTTAATCTGCTCCTGTGTGAGAACATTTACGCTTTCCTTTTTTACATAATCCTTATAGAATTCGGCAAGAGGTTTATAAATGCTGATTTTATTTTCATTTTCCTTTGTAAGGAAGCCCTCGTAAATATTTCTGATATAAGGGCAATGAACGTCACCGCTTCCGCCGCCGCCCTTTATATATTCAATTGTTGCCTTGCCGAAAAGAGCAACTGTGTTTGTTGAGGATAAGGGGAGCGTGCCGTCATTTTTAAGAAGAACAATACCCTCAGTTGCCGCTTTTTTTGATAATTCAATGTGCTCTTTTGATGCCGTTACTCTTCTGCCGTCTTTACCGAGAGGAAGGCAGGGCTGATATCTGAATCTTGCATAATTTTCCATAATGAAACCGCCTTTATACTTATGGTTAAGGGGCAGTAAAAACTGCCCCTTGTAAGTTTGTTATCTGATTTTTTCAAGAATCATCTTTGCGCAGTCAATCTGGTTGGGAATGTTGCCGTCTGTATCCTTGACTCTCCAGATGTCGGGAGTGATTTCGTCAGCAAGATAAATCTTGCCTGTTTCATCGTAGCCAACCTCAATCTTGAAGTCGATAAGTGTAAGGTTCATTGAAGCAAGCTCCTTCTTGAGAACCTCACCGACACTGAGAACAACCTTCTGTGCCTCTTCGTACTGACCTTCCTTAAGAATACCCTTCATAAGGCAGATTCTTTCGCTGATGAGGGGATCGCCCTGCTCGTCATCCTTGAGAGTAACTTCTGCATAGGGGGGCTCAAAGGGAATGCCTTCTTCAAGGGTAAATCTTCTGCACATGCTGCCTGCTGTGAAATAACGAACGATGAACTCAAGTCTGGGAACTGTAAGGTTACGAACCTTCATAAGGCCCTGCTCAAGATCAGCACCGAGATACTGTGTGGGGATACCGTTCTTCTCCATAAGCTCAAAGAAATACTTTGAAACCTCAAGGCCAACCTTACCTTTGCCTTCAACGCTGCCGCCTACTGTGTTTGAACCGGGATCAAATACGCCGTTTTCACCTGTAGCGCTGTCCTTGAAGAAAAGATGTACAATGCCTGTCTCTTCGTCAAGCATAACATTTTTTGTTTTACCTTCATAAAGCTTTTTCATTTTCTGCACTCCGTTCTTTTGTCAATCTTTTACGGAAAGGTTGACTGTTTTTTTTGATTATATCACAACCGGATATTTTTTTGCAACAAAAAAATTATGTCGGATAATATAATATTTTGATATTTTGCATTACAATTTTTATTTATTTTTTTCAAAGAGTGCCGAGCATCTGCGCAAACAGGGAATTTGCCCAGGCAAACCAGGTTCTTGTGAAGTCCGAAGCATCATCTTTATTAAACGATTCATGCATAAAATATGTTCCTGCATGTGTTTCCGAAAGCATCTTCAGACATTCCTGCTTTTCATCTTCGGATGTGGATGTCAGAATCTGCATTGTAAGGGAAATATGCCAAATCATATTTTCACCCGTATGAGGACTGCCGATGCCCTTTGCTGCTTTACCGACAAAATAAAAGGGGTTGCTTTCAGAGAGAATAAAGCTTCTCGTGTTCTGATATACAGGGTCATTTACGTCACAGAAGCCGAGATACGGTGCAGACAGAAGGCTGGGGGAATTGGCATCATCCATAAGACGGTAATTGCCCAGACCGTCAGTTTCATAGGCATAAATCTTTCCGTAAACGGGATGGATGTAAGTTCCGTATTTTTCGATGCCTTCCTTGATTTCGGCGCCGAGAATTCTGCATTTTTCTGCATATTCCTTGTCATTGTAGCCGATAAGAAGAAGCTCGGAAGCTTTTTTCATAGCAACAACAGCCATCATATTTGCGGGAATAAGATAGTTGTAAAGACATCTGTCATCTGAGGGTCTGAAGCCGGACCAGGTCATGCCCGTATAAGCCGTGGGATTTCCTTTGCCGTCAAGAGGCATTGTGTCTGTTTCCGGACAATCCGTGCGTCTGAAATAATAGGTTGAATTTTCGGCGTGATTCTGCTCCTTTATAAATGTGTCGATAATGCTTCTGAACATTCCGTGAAGCTCATCCGTGAATATCGACATATCCTTGGTTACTTCGAAATAGTCTGAAACGAGATAAATTGATGCACAAAGGGAGTCAACCTCATATTTTCTCTCCCAGATATAGGGTGAAGAAAAATCTGTATCATCCGTGTGTGCTTCGTCGTGGCTTACTTCATTGAAAGCATTTGAATAGGGGTCAAGATTAACGTAAAATGCGTGACGTCTTATAACGCCTCTGAAAATTTCTCTGAGCTCCTCGCTTTCATTACAGTGAACGGCATACGGGCGAAGCTGAGCCGAGCTGTCCCGGAGCCATAACGCGGGAATGTCACCCGTAATAACAAAATAGTCTCCGTTATCACATTCTTTTACGGTTGTTTCTATGGTGTTGAGATAACACTGCTTGGCAAGGGGGGCAAGAGCGGGATAAACGTTTTTAATTTTTGCCTCAAGCTTTTCTGCGTGAACAATTAATATTTCGGGGATTTTCATATTTTTCACCTTTCCTTCTGATATGCCATTCTTTCATCGCCCGACAGCAGATGAATTATTCCGCAATAGGAAAATCCGTTTTTCTTAAGCGAATTCTGCATCGGGATATTGTCTTTGTGAGTGTCAATTCTGAGCACGGGATGCTTTTTCAGACATTCTTCGTAAACAAAGGATGCCACTCCCTTTCTGTGCTGACTTACTGCTATTCTGTGGATTACAAAATAATGCTTGTCATTGGGCCATTCGCCATCGTAGATCTTAGAGTATGTAATATCGGGTCCTTCAATAAAAGCAAAAACAGCAATTATTTTGTCATTTTCATCAGTTACAACAAAAGACACTTCTTTTTCAATGTCATCGAGAACGGTGTCTCTGTGCGGATATCCGTCCTTCCATTGCTCAGTATTTCCGTGTTCACGCATATATTTACGGCCGTCTTCATATATTCCGAGTACGGTTTCAAGGTCATCACGGGTGGTTTTTCTGATTTTCATAAAGCCTCCGCCGAGTAAAATTTTAATATATTATAATATAGCTTGTCTTATTGTTCAATACTAAATTGCTTTATGTAAGAATTTTGATGTTGCATAATACTAAATATTATATTATAATTCCTATGTATGCGAAAATTGTATTTTAAAGGAAGAAGCCGATGTATTACGTAATAATGGACCTTGAATGGAACAATTCTTACAATAAAACAAGAAAATGCTTTGTCAATGAAATTCTTGAAATCGGAGCTGTTCTTGTTGATGAGGAGCTGGATGTAATTGATACGTTTTCAGTTATAATCCGTTCTCAGCTTATAAAAAAATTGAGCGGCAGGGTTAAGAATCTTACTCATATTTCTAACGAGGATATGATTTCAGGGGTTTCATTCCAAAGGGCAATATCCGATTTTATAAAATGGATAGGCGGCAGAAGCTGTGTTTTTATGTCTTGGGGCAATTCGGATATCAGAGTGCTTGTTGACAATTTTTCAATGTTCTGCGGTATGAGTTCAATTCCGTTTCTTACCCAGTACGTTGATTTGCAGAAATACTGTCAGGAATTTATTGTAGGTGTCGGAAATCAGCAGATAGGACTTGTGAATGCTGCAGTACATATGGGTATTGACGTTTCGGATTGCAGCTTCCACAGAGCACTTGAGGATTCTCTGCTCGGGCTCAGATGCTTAAAGAAATGCTTTGACCGGGAGCATCTTCTTAATACTGCTGTTATATGTGATTCTGCGTTTTATCAGAAACTGCTGTTTAAGTCCTCCGTAATCACAAATATCAACAGCAGAAAAATAGATAAAAGCAAGATGAAGTGCGACTGTCCCTCCTGCAAAAAGCCAATGAAAAGACTTAGTGACTGGAAGGTTGTGAATCAGTCATTTTCAGCAATGTTTTATTGTAATGACTGCGAAAAACTTATAAATTTTTCAATAAGATTCAAGGAATATTACGACAGAATAGATGTGCGAACAAATATTGTTGAAATGAAAAAGAGCGAAGATAACGAAACGGCAGAATAATTATTTTTGCCGACTTTGGGTGAAAGAGGAAAGACTGTATGTCAAAAACAAAAAAGATTGTTTTACCTTTGCTGTTTATAATCATTGCGCTTTCCGTGATGCTTTTTGCTTTTTCGGAGCTTAATATTATACCGCAGTTTGATTTTGGTGAAATTCTCGGTGCTAACGGTACAGCTTCTCAGGTGAAAAGCAACGAACAGATAATAGCGGAGCTTGAGGCGCAATATACGGGAGGAGTGCAGAAAAATGTACTGCCCGATGATATGAATGCTTTATGGATAGATATAAACAAAGATATCACAGCCGAAGCCGAGCAGGGAACAGATGCTGTGAAGTACAGCATATATTCGGATTTTGATTATTACAGGAATTTTATTCCGGATGTGTTTTTTGTAAAGCCTGATACGGAGAATGAGTTTTCGGGACTGAAAGAGCCGGACGGCAGCTCTTATGATATCCTTGCATACCTGCTTTATTATGTAAGAAGTCTTGACTGTGAGGCAATTCTTGTTGCCGATGATGATATTCTTCTTGATAAAAACGGTAAGCCTCATACAAAAGAGCTTGAAAAATATCTTTCGGAATATGATTTTAATTCTGTGCTTATTTCTGTTGATACCGCATTTTCGAATCCGCTTTACATAGAATGTGCGCAGACCGTACGAAATTTTGTAAATGAAAAATATCCGTATATTAACGTCGGCATTGAAGTTCATTCGGATTTCAAAAAACAGTTTGCCGATGAGTTTACTGCATCTGTTTTTCATAACGGACTTGCAGATTTCGGATATTTAGATTGTCTTTGTACCGGTAATGATCCTGCATATCCGTTCCAGAGTGTTGCACTTTGGTGGAATTATTTTGCAGAATATTATAACGTTCCTCTGTATTGCGAAATGCGTCTTGATAAGGTTTTCTCTGAAGAAGGGGACTGGAGCTTCAGTACTGAAATAAACAATCAGCTGAAGGCTCTGAATTTCTGTTCTGCCTTTGACGGCTGCTGTTTTTACAATGCTTCGGTACTCAGAAATAAAAAGGCACTTTCACGGGACCTTGCCATTTTTCTTAATGATGTAGCAGGCACCAACAGCGATGCCTATGAGCTTGACAGTCTTTCCGTAAGGGATTCTGTTGTAAAATTTACCGGTAAAGCGGTGTCAGGTACAGCCGTTTTCTGCAACGATAAAAATATTCCCGTAAACGGAAACAGATTTGAATATTCTTCTCATCTGAATCCGGGAAATAATGAATTTAAATTCTTTGGTAACGGTGCATATTATGTACACAGCATATATAACAATGCATCGTTATTCAAAGAGTATCCTTCTGAGACTGATATTAAGATAGATTCGGAAATGATGGTAAATGTCAGAGCTGTGTGTCCTGTAGGGTCAGTTGTTTTTGCCGTGGTAAACGGAGAAGGGTATGCTTTGTCCGAAGGCGAGTCTGTTGACGGGGTTGATTGCGTATATACCTGCAGTATCTCGTTTTACGGGAAAGAAATTTATTCCGATGAGCTTGATATTGTTTGCTTTTATGGTGATAGCTCTGAGGTTGTATACTGCGGCAGTATAAAGCGTCATTTCCTGCCTGATAATGAAGAAACGGTTAATGTCTCTTCTGTATTGTCGCCTTATTCTGATAACGGTCTCGGCACGGCACTTATGTGTATTACCAAATACGATAACACCGAAATTATCAGCTCAGTCAGTGATTATGATACGTATCATCCGTATAATTCCTCTTTGCCCGAAGGTGCAATTGACTATGTAAAAAACATAAACGTATCGGGTGAAGGATATATAAGATATGAGCTTGAAAGCGGGCTTAATGTTTACGGTGTTGATGCAATTCTTGTAAATAACGGCTACAGATTACCTGCTAATACCGTCTGTTTGAAGAATTGCGACAGCTCATCGGGGGATGTGAATATGACATTCTCACTTGACTGGAAATGTCCCGTAACCGTTACCGTAAAGGATCTTGAATTCAAGAAGGGCTATGAGCAGTTTTCGTACAATATCGACAGCTTCAATGCAGACTATGTGGATGTAAATTTCTATCATTCTGCACAGTACAGCCTCGCAGATTCATTTTCTCTTGACAACAATCCGCTGTTTTCCTCATATGAGGTTCTTGCAACGGGAGAAAATGTACTGACGGTAAGGCTTTATCTCAGAAATGCCGGAGCCTTCTACGGCTATGATATAAAATACGGTGAAAACAATACTGCTTGCATTTCCTTTAATTATTTCCCCAAGGGTGCGCTGAGCGGAAAGGTTATTATGCTTGACCCGGGGCACGGCGGAATTTCTATGGTCGGAACGGCACTTGCCGATAATTCCGTTTCAGAGTCAATTATCACTCTCGGTATTGCTTCTTATACAAAGCAGTGTCTTGAAGGAATGGGCGCAAAGGTTATTATGACAAGGACAATGGATTCGAGTCTTTCGCTTTCTGAAAGAACAGCTATGTGTGAAAAGGATAACCCTGATATCTTTGTCAGTATTCATTGTGACGGTTCCGATGATAAGGAAGAAAACGGTACACACTCGTTTTATTATACGCCTTATTCCTACGATCTTGCGGCGGCAATTCACAGAAGAGTGGTTGTTGCCTATCAGAATTCTGTTTACAGTCCTGCTGATCCTAATTTTGAACGTGTTGACAGAAAGGTTAAGTATTATCCTTTCTATGTTACCAGAGTAGATAACTGTCCTTCCGTTCTTGTGGAAACGGGATTCCTTACGAATTATGCGGAAGGAAGCGTTCTTGCAAATCCCTCTTATCAGCATATTATCGGAAATGCCGTTGCTTACGGAATAATGGATTATTTTTCCTGATTTGATTTTTTACTACAGGTGGGTTAAAAAATGGCGAATAAATCTTCCGCAGATAAAAAAGGCGGACTTTCAAAGGAATTGCATGAAAAACACAGACAGAGAATGAAGCAGAGCTTTCGTGATGCGGGACTGCAGGGCTTTCAGCCTCACAATATAATTGAAATGATGCTGTTTTATTCTTTGCCTCGATGTAACACAAATGAAACAGCCCATCGTCTTCTGAATGAGTTTGGTTCAATTTCAGGTGTTCTTGATGCTTCCTTTGACGCTCTTACCAATGTTTACGGAGTAGGTACGGAAAGTGCGACCTTTATAAAATTTCTTCCCGAGCTCTTCCGAGCTTATGAAGAGAGTAAATTTGCCGAAAAGCCGATTATTGAGACCTCCGATGCGGCAAAGAAATTTCTTGCAAGCTATTTTAAAACGGCTACTTCTGAAAAGTTTGTTATTCTTTATCTTGATGCAAGATGCAGGCTTATTAAGGATGCTGAGATTTCTCAGGGAAATGAAAATATGGTTTATGCCGATCTTACATCTGTTGTAAAGTCTGCCATTATGCTGAACGCTAAAGGTCTTATAATTGCACACAATCACGTCAGCGGTTTTGCGACTCCGTCTGCGGAAGATAAGGAATTGACGGAGAAGCTTGCCAAAATGCTGATGCCTCTTGGGATTTATCTGTGTGATCATATTCTTTTTGCAGGAAAAGATGTTTGCTGTTTTTCAAAAACAAAGCACGTAAAATCAAATCTTCTTGTATTCTGATAAAAAATTTCACCCGTCCTCGGACGGGTGCTTTTTTACTTTATATAAGAAACGTAGTCGGATATATTTTTTCTCTTTTTATTTCGAAGAGGATAATTTTCTTCGGGATATCCGAGAGAAATAACCAAGCGGACAGGTGTATCAATATCGCATACGGAACGTATCTTTTTATCATCAAACCAACCGAGTATACAGGTGCCGAGTTCTAATTCGGCAGCTTTTAAGGTTATAAAAGCACTTAAAATGCCGATATCTATTGATCGATAGTCATTTCCCTTGACCTTTGCGCCCATTGCGGCGGTTGCGGAATAGGATCCTTCTGCAATAACAAGCATTACGGGAGCATCCGAAGTAAACGAGTTCATTCCCATTCCCATAGTGGCTTTTGCTATTTCATTTGCTTTGCTTCCTTTTGCAACGGTTACTTTATAGGGCTGACTGTTGCAGGCAGAGGGGGCGAGATTTGCTGCTTCAAGAATCTGTGCTATTTTCTCTTCCTCAACGTCTTTTTCGGGGTTGTATTTTCTGCAGGATTGTCTTGTTTTTGCAAGCTCAGTGAAATTCATTATCTTCTCTCCTTATAAAATAATTTCTATATTTTCCGGTGCGGAGTACTTGACAGATACGGAATTGTTGTCATTGGTGCACTCAACCGAAAGTAAACCGTGCGGTGTAGGATAGGTGCCCTTTGCGAAGCTGAGATTGCCGAGGTTTGGCTTTATAGCAATTTTTCTGCAGCCGGGTTCAAGAATTTTTATTCCGAGAACCTCCTCGGCGAGAAATGCCGTAGGGGCAGAGGACCATCCGTGGCAAAGACTATGGCGAAGACCCTTATAGCAGAAAGCTCCGTTGTCGGCATGAATATCGTTTTTTTCTTTTTCGGGAATTTTGTCAATAGGACAAGCATTGTGGAGCCACTTAATGTCAAAATCCTCCCAGAATGTTGTAGCTCCCATACTGAGCATACCGCCATAGTACTCTTCAAGAGCTGAAAGGGCTGCGGACATATCCTTTTTTGCTGCAGCTTTAAGTAGGTAATAGCTCATAAAAGTCGAGAAGCCTGCTGCACCGTTTTGCAAAATTTCTTCGGCGGCTTTATCTTCATCCATCCAATCAGCAAGGGAATACATTGCGGCTACCTGCTTTGCACCGTAGGTTTTTGGTGCAGTGACGGTAAGATATGCCTTTTTTTCAATGCAAAGCTCAGACAGTTTAGCTTCTCCTAAGGTTTCGGCAAGCTTTGCTGCGGACGAAAGTGTCATTGCAAAAAGCGCACGTGAACCGTTTACCCCTGCTTTTTTGCCGTTACAGGGCCAATCTATGAAATAAGACGGGATATTGTCGCTGCCGTCTTTATTTACAAGACCGCAGATTATTTCAATAAGTTTTAATGCGTAATCCTTATTCTCTGTGAGAAATTCTTCGTTGCCGGTGTAAAGATACCAGTCATAAAGAATATGAAGCCACCATAATGAATATGTGGGCATTCCGTTCATCCAGGAAGGAAGGGGAGTGCTTTCTCTCATAAAACGAAGGCTTTTTTCAATTATATTATGTGCACCGAAAACAGTTCTTACCGTCAGCATTTCAGGATGCATATCTCCGACCCATACAAGTCTGTCTCGCTTTATTCCGTCCCAGATATACTGCTGCATATTAAGATGGCAGGTGTATGCTGAAACATCATATATTTTATTAATTGTTTCGTTACTGCAGTAAAACGTGCCGAGATAGGGAATGTCACGGTAAATTGCAGTGGCGGTGATTGCCTTTATTCTGATTTCTGTATTTTTGTCTGAAAGCTCGATTTTTGCAAATCTGAATCCCGATTCATTGAAGGACATATCGCTGTATGGGGGCACGGGAAACTCAAAATCTCTTGTTGAGTGGTCGTTGGTGGCACCTTTCTTGCCTACAGTGCTCATGGCCTCCGAAACGGATTCACCGTATACAATGCGAATATTTGCAGGATTTTCACCCGAAAGCGTATGGGTAAGAATTCTCAGCTTACCGTGAAGCTCTTTTCCGAAATCTAAAATAATACTTGCTTTTTTGCCCTTGCTTCCGTTTTTTAATATTGTGACATAGGGTTCGTTTGTTGTGATCTGCAGCTCTTTTGTTTCAAGAAGATTTTCTGCATCTTTCACATCGCCTGAAGAAGCAACTATTCTTACGGGAAATATGGTTTCGTGTATAAAAATATCACCGTTTACATTATGTTTCATATTATCCTCCGGTCAGGGTCTGTTTTAAAGAATTTTATCATAAAAATATTGAACTTGCAATATTTTAACAAATATTATGTTTTCTCTTGTAAATATTCTGTGAAAATGTTATATTGATAAAAAATACGTCAGGAGAATTTTTATGAAACTCAGACCTCCTTCAATACCGCTTATTACTGTTGATCCTTATTTTTCCGTCTGGTCACCGGCTGACCGACTTTACGATGAAGTTACGGAGCATTGGACCGGTTCACCGAATACGCTTCTCGGTTACGTTAAAATAGACGGTGAAAAATACCGTTTTATGGGAGACGGTGAAGATGCTGTTATTCCGCAGACAGCTTTCAGAATGAACGCTTTTGTTTCTCATTATACCTTCGGAAATGAGAAAATAACATTTGACGTGAATTTCTTTACTCCTTTATTCCCTGATGATCTTATGAAGCTTTCACGTCCTGTTTCTTACGTAAGCTTTAACTTTTCATCTGCTGACGGTAATGTTCACGATGTTACCGTACAAATCAGTGCATCCGAAGAGCTTGTGCTCAACAAAAAGGGCGAGGGAAGTGTTGTAACTGAAATCTGCAGTATTAACGGTCTTAATACTGCAAAAATGGGCTCAGAAAAGCAGGCTGTTCTTCACGATTCCGGTGATGATATCAGAATCGACTGGGGATATTTTTATCTTACAGTATCGGAAAAGGATAAGGTATCATTCAATAAGTTTGATGATATGATTTTTGCCGAAGCGGAGATTGTACTTACGGAGAATACTGATGCTTATGCATTATTTTCTTACGATGACATATACTCTCTTCAGTATTTCGGGAAGAATGTAAAAGCCTACTGGAAAAAGGACGGCAAAACAATTGAAGAAGCAATTACAGAGGCTTTTGCCGAAGCAGAGGATATTTGTGATGCTTGCTATACCAAGTCAATTGAGCTTGAAATGGATGCACTTATTGCCGGCGGTGAAAAATACGCTGACCTTGTTTCTCTTGCATTCAGGCAGGTTATTGCGGCACATAAGCTTTGTGTAGATGATGAAGGTAATGCTATATTCATTTCTAAGGAATGCTTCAGTAACGGCTGTGCTGCAACGGTTGACGTTACATATCCTTCTTCTCCGATGTTCCTTTACTATAATACCGAACTTCTTAAGGGAATGCTCAGACCCATATTCAGGTTTGCTGACAGTTCCGAATGGGAATTTGACTTTGCTCCCCATGATGTAGGTCAGTATCCTCTTGTCAACGGTCAGGTGTACGGAACAAATCACATTGAAGACGGCAGATACAAGGATTTCCAGATGCCTGTTGAGGAATGCGGCAATATGATTATAATGCTTGCCAATATCTCTCTTCGGGACGGTAATACTGATTTCTTTGATTTGTATAAGGATACTGTGGCTCAATGGGTAAAATACCTTCTCGAATACGGTATGGACCCCGAAAATCAGCTTTGTACAGATGATTTTGCAGGCCACCTTGCTCATAACTGCAACCTTTCACTCAAGGCCATTATGGGTATTGCCGGTTATTCTCTTATTCTTAAAATGAAGGGTGAGGCAGAGGAAGCAGAAAAATATATGACAGAAGCCCGTAATATGGCAGATAGCTGGGTTAAAAATGCTGCTAATTCAGACGGCAGCTTCCGACTTGCATTTGATCGCAAAGATACCTTCAGTATGAAATACAATATGGTCTGGGATAAAATATGGGGTACAGGTCTTTTTGCTCCCAGTGTATATTATTCCGAATTCTGTTCAAACAAAAAGCATTTCAACGCTTACGGTATGCCTCTTGATAACAGAAAGACATATACAAAATCAGACTGGATTATGTGGACAGCCTGCCTTGCTCCTACGGACGAAGAGTTTGAGAAATACATTGAGCCAATGTGGAATTGTTATAATCAATCCCCTTCAAGAGTACCTATGACAGACTGGTATGATACCGTGACCTCTCTTATGGTCGGATTCAGACACCGTTCAGTTCAGGGTGGTATGTTTATAAAAATGCTGTCGCTTCTTGATTGCTTTTGCGGGGAGGGATAAAAATGCTCCTTGCCGTTGACGTCGGAAATACTAATATATTGTTCGGTATTTTTGATGAGAATTCTCTTGTCTTTAAGGCAAGAATTTCATCT
>JAZNAI010000060.1:0-2873 GCA_045586465.1 Acutalibacteraceae bacterium
ATTTGCCGTCGGCAAATATGTCGGAAGGGCTTTGCCCTTGAATTATATAGAGCGAAGCGGAAAAGCCGTCAGGCTTCCGAAACATTTTCCGAAGGAAAATATATCACTCATTCCGAAGGAATGAATATCACTGCGAAGCAATATCACTTTTTGCAAAGCAAAAAATATCACTTCATAATTCAGTTCTGCTGAATTATGGCTTATGACCAGTTGAAATTGTAATATTCCAGGAAATTGACTATCCGTCCCTCAGCCTTAACGTTCTTCGTCTGGAAGAGGATGAGATCGAGATTGAGGACAATTTCAACATCCATAATCATCTTCTGCTTAAGGGACGTCATACGGTTGGAGGCTTTGTCAATTATGCAGGTGATTTCGCAGTTGGTGTAATTTATATCGAACTTATAGTTATTGTAATCGAGAACAACAAGATATTCCTCAATGGGGTCTGAGAGAGCTTCACGGTTTATCGGTGTCATTATCTGAGCGAAGGGGCTGTAAAGATGATCGGGATTCAGCTGATCGACAAAGGTGATGATGATTTTGTAGCTGAGTCCGTCCGTATAGCAGGTTGCGGACTTTATAATTGACATATCGGTAAGCTCACAGCCTACGTCCTTATTGTAAAGGGGGAAGGTCTCACGCACGGCAATATCATCGTGCGCCATAATCTGGATTGTCTTCTCCTCGTCACCCGAATCCTTGAGAAGCTCCGTGCCTACAAGATTGAGGATTCTGTTTACAAGCTGAACGTTGCCGTCACCTGCCGAAACGTCTGAAATCTCCTGATATTCTGTTCGGGTGTAGCCGGGTGCACGTACCTTAACGTCGTTCATAGCACTTTTATAAAAAGTGATTACGTCCTGAGACGACATTGCCATCGGTCTGTAGGTGGTATCAACCTGAATACCTGCGTTTGCATTTGTTGTGGTCTCCGAAGGGGCAAGTGTTGTGATTTCAGGGAACTGAACCGAGCTTCCGCCCTGAGGCAGAGAGGTATTGGGGTCAAGCACAATGGTGGTTGTAAGCTCATCTCCCTGACCTTTTTTTCTTATGCTTATTTCATATCCGCAGGAGGATAACGAAATAAGAACGATTATAAAAGCACATAAAAGAGCAATGATTTTTTTTATATTCATTGAAATTCCTCCGAAAAAAATAGCCGTGATAATTACTTATCACAGCTATTATAACATATTTTCAGGTCACAATCAAGAAAATTCGGCAGATTATTGTCTTACAGCCTTACCGTTATCTCTGTAGTACTGAGTGTGAGTTTTGGGATGCTTAGTGGTTGCCCAGATTTCATCTGCAACGGGTGCCCACTCGTAAGCAAATTCATCGCAACGGGAACAAAGTGTCTCAACATCCTCTTCAACAATAAGGTTGGTTGACTTTGCGCCGGTCTTCTTTATAATCTCACGGAGCTTGTCGGGATTTTCAAGCATAGGACAGGGACGAAGATGATTGTCGTTGAAGGGCTGACCCTTTCTGTATTCCATAAAGAGAGGATTCTTAAGTGCCTCTAAAAGAGTATGTGTGCGGATGTTTGAGTCCGAATAGTGGATGAATACACAGGGCTCAATGTCACCTGCGGAGTTTACGTGGAAGTAGTTTCTGCCGCCTGCAATACAGCCGCCTACAAATTCACCGTCATCCTGGAAGTCGATAACAAACATAGGCTTTCCGGTCTTGGAGTTTCTCATCTTTCTCAGCCAGAAGTACATATACTTTCTCTGTGCAGGAGTGGGAATAAGCTCCTTGTCTGCACCGTGGCCTACGGGCATATAGTTGAAATACCAGGCATATTTTACGCCGCTTGCAATCATAAGGTCAACGAATTCATCACTTGTAACGTAGTCAACGTTAAGTCTTGTGTAGCAAACAGAAATACCGAAGAGGCACTTGTGCTTCTTGAGCATTGCCATAGCCTCCATGGTTCTCTTATAAGCACCCTCACCTCGGCGGAAGTCGTTGCTTTCCTCAGTGCCTTCAATGCTGAGAGCGAATGCAAGGTTTCCTACTCTTTTAACCTCTTCGCAGAACTTGTCGTCAATGAGTGTGCCGTTGGTGTAAGCCATAAATGCACAGTCTGCGTGCTCCTCACAAAGACGGATGATATCATCCTTACGGATAAGGGGCTCACCGCCCGTGAACATATAGAAATGTGTGCCGAGTGCCTTTGCCTGTGTTACAACGGAATTCATTTCATCATAGGTAAGGCTCTGCTTATGACCGTATTCGGCAGCCCAGCAGCCCTTGCACTTGAGATTACATGCACTTGTGGGGTCAATAAGAATCTGGAAGGGTATGTTACAGTCATACTTTTCACGGTTTGCTCTTACTTCCTTTGTGCCGAAGTAGCCTGCCTCCACACCGAGGGAAAGAAGAGTGTGCTTTATAATTCCTCGGTCGATGTCATTAAGGATACTCTTTCCGAGCTTTACATATATGTTATCGGGGTCCTTTGCACCCTCTTTGAGCTTAACGAAGTTCTCGGGAGGGAACATATTGCCGATAAGCTTCTCGGCAAAGGTAAGAATATTGACAAAGCCGTCCTCGGGTCTCTTGTCAATGTATTTCAGTACGCCGTCAAGCGCAACGGATGCGCCTGCAACAACTGCTTTTTTCTTTAAGGACATACTATCTTCTCCATTCAAAATAAAGAATATTCCAACAAATAATTTTACCACAAAGTCGGATCGTAGCCATGTCGTTCTGTGAGCCAAGGAGTTGAGGCCTACTATTGTCTTCCTAAGACCGCTTGGCCTTCCGACTTAACGGATGCGCCTGCAACAACTGCTTTTTTCTTTAAGGACATACTATCTTCTCCATTCAAAATAAAGAATATTCCAACAAATAATTTTACCACA
>JAZNAI010000061.1:0-4714 GCA_045586465.1 Acutalibacteraceae bacterium
GTACTGGGAAAGCTTAAGATTATTCCCATACTTGAACTGACGGACGAAACATATTCGGTGCTTTGTTTTACCGAAAAGGATAATGCGCATAAGCTTTCCCTGCTGTTTATTTCCATATTTGACCACCTGTATTGGATAATTGGCTCAGTGTTAGGCTCGCTTATCGGTGAGCTTATTAAAATTGAAGACAGACTTGATAAATTCGGAGAATGGCTGAAAATAAAGGCTCACGCCACGGAGGACGGGGGTTTTGTCGGAGCATTCGTCAACACCTCCCTTATAATCTGCGTAGGAGCTATGGCGGTTGTCGGTGCGATTGAAGACGGAATAAACCGCGATCCTGCAACGCTTTTTGCAAAGGCTCTGCTTGATTTTCTTATTGTAATCGTAATGACCTCAACACTTGGCAAGGGCTGTATATTTGCATTTATCCCCATAGGAATTTTTCAAGGGACAATTACGGCACTTTCAAAATTTGCAGAACCGCTTTTCAACATCGGAACGGTAATTTCCGATATGTCACTTGTGGGCAATGTGCTTATTTTCTGTGTCGGCATCAATATCTGCTTCGGGAAAAAATTCAGAGTGGGAAATATGCTCCCCTCCCTTATTGCGGCAATAATTTATTCCGTGATTCAGTATTATTTATGAGGTGGCAAAATGGGTAAAATTGTAGCACTCGGCGGAGGACGCTTTGACAACGGTGAAATGGATAATGTGACCGAACATATTATTTCTCTTACGGGGAAGAAAAATCCGCATTTTCTTTTTATTCCCACGGCAAGCTTTGACAATATGGACGAAAACGACGATGTAATGCTCTGCTTTATGAAATACGGCTGTACCGCAGATATTCTTTTCCTCACTCACGAGGACGTGACAGAAGAGCTTATAAAGGAAAAAATCCTGTCCGCAGACGGCATTTTCGTGCAGGGCGGAAACCTTAAATTCTTAATGGAAACCTGGACGGCAACCAAGGCTGACAAATATCTTCTCCAAGCCTATGAAAAAGGTACCGTGCTTTCGGGTACATCCTCGGGTGCTATGTGTTGGTTCACGGAAGGCTATGACGACTGCCTCGAAAATAACGAATTTGCCTTTATAAAGTGCCTTGGTATTATCCCCTATATAAACTGCCCTCACTATCAGAGCGAATACTGGCAGAGCTTTGAAAAGGCAATTATCGGCAAAAATCTTTCGGGTATCGCCTGTGATAACGGAGCAGGCTTTTGTATAAACGACGGGGTATATTACACCGTCTCCGGCAACGAGGACGGCGACTGCTTCTTCTACGACGTCAACGATAATTTCAGAAAAATCAACATTAATCAGAATCCCGAAATTCTGAAAACATTATAATTAATCAGACGGTTACATTTTTTATTTTGTAACCGTTTTTTTTGTCCACTTTTTTACAGTTAAATTGTTTATATATGTGAAGACACAAAAAGGCGGTGTTGCTGATGTGATAATTCATATATTAACAAACAAATTTACATAAAAAAGGAGAATAACTATGACTATAAAAAGCAGAATTTTTACAATATTAACTGTCGTTGCAATGCTTACCTGTACAATAATCCCTGCAAATGCTACTTTTGATTTTTAACAGCTTTAAGGAGGAGGTAAACGTGAAAAAAATTATTAAAAAGTGTATTTTTGAAATTGCAAAGTATTTAATCATATCGCTTACGATACTCGGGATTATAAAAGGAATATATTACATAAGTGCCGCAGATACATTTTACTGCAATAAATATTCAGTCGAAAATTCGTCTGTAGGTGCAGAAAGCTTTACTCATTTAAGATTTACAAAGTACCCCGGTTATGAATTTACCATTCCGAAGGACGCTGTATCTGACAGTGAAATATGGATTTTTGAAGCATACAATAACCGTATTTTTTCTGCCTTACATTTACCCGCCCGATATAAACGCACTCCTTATGCCCATGCATCAACAAAAGACCCGATAAGTTATCTTTACTGTGATCTGCACGTAGCCGGAACAGAATATACGGAAATGAAAGACTCTGTTATTATTTTTTATTCCAACAATAACTGCCGGGCAGAATCCTACAGCTACACGATAAAAAACATTGCAAATAAAGAAAAAGAGATAACAGGTGACCTTTCTCCGTATCACGGTTTTGCTTTTATTATACCTTTGACATATAACAATGAACTGTGGCAAGAGGAGCTTCTGAATATAGTTTTCTATGATACAAGCGGCAATATTGTTTACCGGGAGGATTTTACAAAATGAAAAAATTTATAAAAAAAGCTTTGTTTGAAGCGATAAAGTATCTGCTGATTACTGCCGTTTTATGGGGAATTGTTTTTGTCTGTTATTCTCTTAACGGCATAAGTGATACAAAGATATACAGCTACACACTCGAGAATTCCGAAGTAGGAGCAACATCATTTATACCGTTCAGACCGAATTACTATTATCATTACCGATTCTTCATATCGGAGGATCAGGACAAGGATACGGAAATACGGATATTCGAAGCTACAAACGTGGCACTTTCAGAGTTTTTCCCTCTTTTCCGCCCGAGATTTAAAAGCTATCTGACGGCAACAACAGACAAAACCGTTGGCTCTTTATATTTTCAGCTTGACGGCACAGCCGAAGGTGTAAACGATGTTCCGAATACCATTCTGCTTTATTATTCAAACAACAAGGAACAGATATCGGAAGTCAGATATACCGTTAAAAATCTCGACACAGGCGATATTGAAGAGCGGACAGAATCAATTAATCCGTACAACTGCCTTGCCGTGATCATTCAATGTGTTTTTAATCACGATAACTGTCACTATGAGGTTCTTGAGGCTTCATTCTATGACCGACAGGGAAATCTTATTTTTGAAGACATAAGAAGCAATTAATTCTACATTTTGCAGAGGGAAAGAGGCAATATTATGCTGACTGTATTATTGAGTGTAATTGAAAATGACAATTACAGAGATAAATTTGAAGAAATATATAACAGCTACAGAAAACAGATGTTTTTTATGGCAAGAAGCATTCTTAACAATGATGCCGATGCAGAGGATGCCGTTCATACTGTTTTTCTTCAGATTGCAAAAAAATATATTTCTGCAATTGTAAAAATTGAGAACCCTGCAGATTTAAGGAATTATCTTCTGACTGCCGTAAAAAATACAGCTCTTAACACTCTTCAGAAAAACAACAGAATAATACAGGTCAGCGATATTGCCTATGAGAATAATAAATACGTTTCCGATGATGAATTTACCGAATACATTATTGCAAAATTTGAAGCCGAAAAAGTACTTACTGCAATAAAAAATCTGGACAGTACATACAAAGATGTTTTATATCTGCATTTCGTGTTTGACTTACCGCCGAGGGATATTGCAAAGCAATTAAACAGAAAAACCGATACGGTTAAAAAACAGATAATGCGCGGCAAAAGTATTCTGTTAAACAATCTGCAAGGAGGAATGACAGATGAATGATTCAAGGCTTATATTCAACAGTTTATTGCAGCAGGCAGTAAGCGAAGACTACAGCTTTATTCCGAAGGAAATTGAAATAGAACACACATTTTCAGAAAAATTCGATAAAAAAATTTCGGCAATCAGCTTTCCTGATGAATTTTCTATTTTTCCGCTGTTCAGAAGAAAAAATATTTTACTGCTGACAGCAGTAATTCTTCTGTTGCTGTTTACTATCGGCTGCTCCGTACCGCAAATCAGAAATGCCGTAAAGGATTACTTTGAGGTTGAATATAAAAGATATTTTACTGTTTACTGGAACAGCTCTGTAATAAGTGAAGAGCTCGACCAAAAATATCTGCCGACAGAAATACCTGACGGCTATAAGGAAGTTCACAGCGAAAAAGAAGAAAGACGTTTTTATACCGTATACGAGGGCACAAACAACAGTAATAACTACAAAAAAATAGAATTCATACAGGCATTAATTCCTGAAAACGGTGTTTCATTCTATAAAAGATGGGGCACACTAAAAGAATTAGATATTGACGGAATCGAGGGATATATATACACCTCTTACGGAACAGATTACGTTATCTGCCAATATAACGGCTTCATTTTTGAAGCTGTTTGCCACGGAAACGTTGAATTAAACGATGTTTTCAAGATGCTTAAATCATTAAATCCTGTTGAATAACAAAAAAACTTGAGGGACACCTTTTTTCGGTGTCCCTCTTCCGGTTAAATGTTTTAGTGCTTATATGTATTTTTTCTGCCGGTGACAATTCTGCAGAAGGTTCTGCCGGTGAAGGTGTGGAAGCGCTGAATATATCCTCTGAATTTCACACCCTTTGCGATTTCTGCACCGTAGGTATCTCCGCTTGCCTTGATATTTTTTATATCGGAAAGAGTGAACATATTATACCAGCGTTCAACACGGCAGGTGTACTTTCCGGTATCCTTTTCGTCTACTTCAATTATTCTGTAGCCGTACTGTGTAGAGAAGCGGTCGGACTGACTTCTTGTACTTAATGAATTCACAATATCAATACCCTGATTTCTGACACCGAAGGCATTTGTGTGGTCGTGCCCCGAGAAAACTGCAAGAACATCGCCCTTTTCCACCATAGCATCAAACTGACCGAAGTTTATTCCGCCTGAGCAGGGTGTTTCATTAAGGGTACCGAAATTCACCGTATCGGGAGAGAACATATAGTATTCGCCCTTGTTGATTATATGCTCGAAGGA
>JAZNAI010000062.1:0-3255 GCA_045586465.1 Acutalibacteraceae bacterium
AAAACCACATTGAGCTTTATGAGGCACAGCTGGTTGAAGGTTTTTCGGAAGAAGAAAAAGAGCTTCTTATAAGCTTCATCGTTCGCCTGATGCAGAATGTAAATGTAAATCCAAAACAATTTCCCGGGAGGAAAGAAAATGCTTAAAAGATTTATAGGCTGTATAAGGGAATACAAGCTTCATACAATACTTACTCCGGTTCTTATGATAGGCGAGGTTGTGTGTGAGTGTATTATTCCCGTAATTACGGCAAAGCTTATTAATTCAATCAATGCAGGCTGTGAAATGATTGATATTGTAAAATACGGTCTTATGCTTGTGTTGATGGCTTTTGTGTCTCTTGCATTCGGCGTGCTTGCAGGAAAGACCGCCGCTACGGCTTCTGCCGGCTTTGCAAAGAATCTGAGGCACGATATTTTCTACAAGATTCAGGAGTTTTCATTCTCAAATATCGACCGCTTCAGCACTTCGTCCCTTGTAACAAGACTTACAACGGATATTTCAAACGTGCAGATGGCATTTATGATGATTATAAGAACGGCAGTAAGAGCACCGCTTATGCTTATTTTTGCTACTGCAATGTCAGTTATCGTCGGAAAAAAGCTGAGTCTTATATTTGTGTTCCTTGCACCGGTGATGGCAGCAGGTTTGCTTTGCATCGGTCTTACGGCTCTTCCTATGTTCCGTGCAGTATTCAAAAAATATGATAAGCTCAACAACTCCGTACAGGAAAACATCAAGGGTATGCGTGTTGTAAAAAGCTTTGTAAGAGAAGAGTATGAAAAGAAAAAATTTGCTGCCGCTTCCGAGAATATAAGAAACGACTTTACCCGTGTTGAGAGAATTGTTGTTCTTAACGGTCCTTTGATGCAGTTTACGATGTATACATCAATGCTTCTTATTTCCTTCTTTACGGCAAAGCTTGTTGTATCTACAGGCGGTACATATCTTGATGTCGGCACTCTTTCAAGTATGCTTACATACTCAATGCAGGTGCTTATGTCCCTTATGATGCTGTCAATGATTTTTGTTATGATAACAATGGCTGTGGCATCGGTTAAAAGAATTACGGAGGTCCTCACCGAGGAGCCCGACATAAAGGAAAAGGAAAATGCTGTAGCTGAGGTTAAGGACGGCAGTATAGATTTTCAGAATGTCAGCTTCAAGTATTCTGCTTCGGCGGAGAATTATGCACTTTCGGACATAAATATCCATATAGCTTCCGGCGAAACCGTAGGTGTTATCGGCTCTACGGGCTCGTCAAAAACTACACTTATACAGCTTATTTCCCGTCTTTATGATGCTTCGGAGGGTGCTGTAAAGGTAGGCGGTGTTGACGTAAAGGATTATAACTTAAAGGCACTCAGAGACGAGGTTTCCGTTGTTTTGCAAAAAAACGTGCTTTTCTCGGGTACTATAAAGGAGAATCTGCGCTGGGGTGATCCCGAGGCGACTGATGAAGAAATTGAGAGAATCTGTGCACTCGCTCAGGCAAAGGAATTTATCGAGTCCTTCCCCGACAAGTATGATACCTTTATTGAGCAGGGCGGTGCATACGTTTCGGGCGGTCAGAATCAGAGACTGTGTATTGCACGTGCTCTTCTTAAAAAGCCGAAGATTCTTATTCTCGATGACTCGACCTCGGCTGTCGATACAAAAACGGATGCCCTTATAAGAAAGGCATTCCGTGACGAAATTCCCGGCACAACAAAGATTATTATTGCTCAGAGAATTTCTTCCGTTCAGGATGCAGACAAGATAGTTGTTATGGATAACGGCAGAATTGACGGTATGGGTACTCACGAGGAGCTGCTCGTAAGCAACGAGATTTACAGAGAGGCTTATGAAATTCAGTGTAAGGCAGGTGCTGACGGTGAAGAAGAATAAAATGAAGCCCGGACAGGGCGGTCCCGGAGGCCCTCCCGGAAGAAATATTGATCCCAAGCTCCTTTTAAGGGTAATTAAGCTCTTTATTCACGACTATCCCGTGCATATAAGCATTGCGGTTGTCTGTATTGTAATTTCAGCCATTATCGGTGTTATGCCGGCAGTTTATATTGAGAATATTACGGATATAATTGTCAGAGGACTTGAAATTGCGAAGACCTCAGGCTTTTCCGAGGCGTGGACTGCTGTGGCTCCCGAGGTGATTTCATCCCTTGCCTTAATGGCTGTGCTTTTCGCTGTCGGTCTTGCCGCAGCTACCTTACAGCAGCAGCTTATTGCAATTGCGACCCAGGGCTTTCTTGATAAAATGAGAAAGAGAATGTTCGAGAAGATGCAGAATCTTCCCGTAAAATTCTTTGACAGTACCACACACGGCGACATAATGAGCTATTATACCAACGATATAGATACTCTCCGCCAGCTTATTTCCCAGGGTATTCCCAGTATTATTTCCGCACTTCTTACCCTTATGGTGCTTGTTTGCGTTATGCTTTATTTCAGCGTATCCCTTATGGTTGTTGTTGTTATCGGCGTTATCGCTATGTTCAAGGTAACAAAATTCGTCGGCGGAAACTCTGCAAAATACTTTATGATGCAGCAGAAGGCTGTGGGTAAAATGGAGGGCTTTGCCGAGGAAATGATGAACGGACAGAAGGTTATCAAGGTTTTCTGTCATGAGGATGCATCAAAGGCGGATTTCGATAAGGTTAACGAGGAGCTTTTCAAGAACGTTGAAAAGGCAAATACCTTCGGTAACGTTTTCGGACCCATAATGAACAACATCGGCAATATCCTTTACGTTGTTACGGCATTCGTGGGCGGTGTGCTCATTGTTTCAGAGGGTAAAATACCCAACATTTCCATTGAAAATATCTTTACTGCGGGAAGCCTTGCCGCTCCTCTTGCAATTTCCGTTGTGGCATCATATCTCGGTATGACAAAGCAGTTTACGGGAAGCGTTAATAATGCCTCCCAACAGATAAACTCAATTGCAATGGCACTTGCAGGTGCCGGCAGAATCTTCTCAATTATTGATACCGAAGCAGAGGTTGACAACGGCTACGTAACCCTTGTCAATGCAAAAATTGAAAACGGCGTGATTACCGAATGTGCCGAGCATACGGGACATTGGGCATGGAAGCATCCCCACTCAGCTGACGGCACAATCACTTATACCGAGCTTAAGGGCGACGTTGTGCTTGACAGCGTTGACTTCGAATACGAAGAGGGCAAGAGAGTCCTTCACGACGTTTCTCTTTATGCGAAGCCCGGTCAGAAGGTTGCTTTTGTCGGTGCCACGGGGGCGGG
>JAZNAI010000063.1:0-3684 GCA_045586465.1 Acutalibacteraceae bacterium
CCATAAATTTTTCAGCCGTATTCAAAAATCAAGGTTGACAAAATATAAAAAAAACAATATACTTTCACTTGTAAATATTATACTGCAACGGTACAGATGAGAAAATCCTCGGTTTCCCCAGAGAGAAAACGGTTGGTGCAAGTTTTCGTAATCGGTTTTTTCCGTGCCCCTGTACGGCAACAGAGTGATGAATTCTGCGTAATTTCTGCGTTAAAGGATATCGAGAGGTGCTTGGCACAAATCGGGTGGTACCGCGGTTAATCCGTCCCGATATATGTGGCAGGTGCTTTTTTTGTTTTTTGTGCAAAATCAAATTATATAGAAAAAGGAACGTGAAAAAAATGGAATGGACAGGACTTAACGAGATACGCGAAAAGTATCTTAAATTCTTTGAAACAAAAGAGCACTTAAGACTTCCCAGCTTCTCCCTTATTCCCCAGGGAGACAAGAGCCTGCTTCTTATCAATGCAGGTATGGCACCTATGAAAAAATACTTCACGGGCGAGGTTACCCCTC
The DNA here is from genome assembly GCA_045586465.1 of Acutalibacteraceae bacterium. Lineage (GTDB taxonomy): Bacteria > Bacillota > Clostridia > Oscillospirales > Acutalibacteraceae > RUG806. The sequence continues at coordinate 517 of JAZNAI010000063.1, forward strand.
CCTCAAAAAGAGTTACAACCTGCCAGAAGTGTATTAGAACTCCCGATATCGAACGTGTAGGTAAGACCTCACGTCACGGCACCTTCTTCGAAATGCTCGGCAACTTCTCCTTCGGTGATTACTTCAAGCACGAGGCAACAAAGTGGGCTTGGGAATTCTGCACAGAGGTTATGGAAATGCCCGTTGACAGACTGTGGGTAAGTATCTTCCACGAGGATGACGAGGCATTCGACATCTGGACAAAGGAAGTAGGCGTATCTCCCGACAGAATCGTAAGACTCGGCAGAGAGGATAATTTCTGGGAGCACGGCGCAGGCCCCTGCGGCCCCTGTTCCGAAATTTACTTCGACAGAGGCGAGGAAAACGGCTGCGGCAGCCCCGACTGTAAGGTCGGCTGTGACTGTGACCGCTTCGTAGAATTCTGGAACCTTGTTTTCACTCAGTTTGAAAACGACGGCAACGGCAACTACACACGTCTTAAGAACCCCAACATCGACACAGGTATGGGTCTTGAAAGACTTGCCTGCATCTCTCAGGGTGTTGCAAACCTTTTCGAGGTTGATACAATCCAGAACATTATGAAGCACATAATGGAAATTGCAGGTGTTAAATATCACGAAAACGAAAAGAGCGACGTTTCACTTCGTGTTATCACCGACCACATCAGAAGCACAACAATGATGATTTCCGACGGCGTTATGCCCTCAAACGAAGGCAGAGGCTACGTATTAAGAAGACTTCTCAGACGTGCTGCCCGCCACGGCAGACTTCTCGGCATTGAAAGACCCTTCCTTTCCGAGGTCTGCGAAACAGTTATAAAGGAAAGCGGCTCCGCTTATCCTCAGCTTACGGAAAAGAGAGATTATATTCTCAAGATTATTGCTATAGAAGAAGAAAACTTCAATAAGACTATTGACTCAGGTCTTCGTCTTCTTGAGGATATGATTGCTTCCTCCGACGGCAAGACCTTAAGCGGTGACGATGCCTTCAAGCTTTCCGACACCTTCGGCTTCCCCCTTGACCTTACACGTGAAATCCTTGAAGAAAAGGGTATGAGCGTTGACGAGGAACGCTTTAATGCACTTATTAAGATTCAGAAGGAAACTGCAAGAAACGCACGTAAGGATGCAGGCGCAGACGCATGGAAGAACTCCACAGCTTCCCTTAAGGGTCTTCCCGAAACAGTTTTCACAGGCTATGAGGGAACCGAGAGCAAGGGTAAGATTCTTGCAATTCTTACCTCCGACGGCGAGCTCACGGAAAATATCGGTGAGGGCGAAGAGGCAATCCTCATTCTTGACACAACCTCCTTCTATGCAGAGGGCGGCGGACAGTGCGGTGACAAGGGCACAATAAAAAACGGCAATTTCACCTTTAAGGTAACAGATACAACAAAGAACAACGGCGGAATCTTCTTCCATAAGGGTACTGTTGAAGCAGGTATCGTAACGGTAGGCGCAGAGGCTGATACTCTCGTATGCAAGTCCTTCCGTGAGGCTGTAAAGAGAAACCACACCTCAGCTCACCTTCTTCAGGCAGCACTCAGAAGCACTCTCGGCTCACACGTTGAGCAGGCAGGTCAGCTTGTAAACGAAAGCGTAATGAGATTTGACTTTACTCACTTCTCTGCTCTCACAACAGAAGAAATCGCAAAGATTGAAAAGGAAGTAAACGAGGTTATTCTCTCAGCTCTTCCCGTTGAAAGCGCAGAAAAGACTCTCGCAGAGGCAAAGGCTATGGGCGCTATGGCTCTCTTCGGAGAAAAGTACGGCGACACAGTAAGAGTTGTCAATGCAGGCGGCTTCTCACTTGAGCTCTGCGGCGGTACTCACGCTGAAAACACAGGCAAAATCGGTATGTTCAAGATAGTTTCCGAATCCTCCGTAGCTTCGGGTGTCAGAAGAATTGAAGCTGTAACGGGTCTTAATGCTCTTAATTTTGTAAATGAGCTTAACTCCTCACTTCTTAAGACTGCAGCAGTCCTTAAGTGCTCCGCTTCTGCTGTTGCAGACAAGGCTCAGGCTCTTTCAAACGACCTCAAGGCAAAGGACAAGACCATTGAAAAGCTCAACTCCGAGCTTGCATCCGCCAAGGCTTCAGAGCTCTTCACAACTGCCGCTGAATTTGACGGCATAAAGGTTCTCACGGCAGACCTCGGCGAAGCAGATGCAAATGCACTCAGAACAATGCTCGACTCCTCGAAGGCTGACGACAGCATCATTGTTGTTGCAGGAAAGAACACAGAAAAGGGCACCTGCTCCTTCGCTTGCGCATGCGGCAAGGACGCAATCGCAAAGGGTGCACACGCAGGTAACATTGTAAGAGAAACCGCAAAAATCGCAGGCGGCGCAGGCGGCGGTAAGCCCGATTCAGCTATGGCAGGCGGTAAGGATATCTCAAAAATCGGTGAGGCTCTCTCTGCAGCAGCTTCAATCGTAGAATCTATGATAAAATAAGGAGAATGAATTATGGATTGCATTTTCTGTAAAATAGCAAACGGTGAAATCCCCTCCTCCAAGGTTTATGAGGATGATAAGATTCTTGCTTTCAAGGATTTAGCTCCTCAGGCTCCCGTTCATATTCTTATTATCCCCAAGGAGCACATCAAGTGGGCTTATGACGTAACGGAAGAAAACAGCGCAGTTATTGCTCACATATTCGCAAAAATTCCCGAAATCGCAAAGTCTCAGGGACTCGAGGACGGCTTCAGAGTGGTAAACAACTGCGGCGAATCCGCAGGACAGACAGTTCACCACATTCATTTCCACCTTATGGGCGGCAGAGAATTTACCTGGCCCGCAGGATAAAGAATATACACACAGCACATAAATTGTCAAAGGTATCAGCCATCACGGTTGATACCTCTATTTTTTACGATAAATCATAATTTAGAATCAGAGAATCACTTTCCCTTTGTCGTAAAATGTTCATATTTTGTCCGTATGTGCCGATTTTCCGCAGAAAAGCGAGTGCAGACGGGGGAAATATGGGCATTTAACGGAAAAAGATGTTGTAAAAGACCTGTGTCGGATAAAACTAACTTGCCAAGGTCTGATGCAAGTTCCTTAAAGGCTCGGGAAAGGGCGCAGAAATCGGCGTATTTGTGTTTTTCGGCTCTGGCAAGCTGTACGGTGGTACCGCGAAGAGCCGAAAAACAAGCACTTATGC
>JAZNAI010000064.1:0-3497 GCA_045586465.1 Acutalibacteraceae bacterium
CCACAAGCGGCTGTGTACGTGTGAATGAGGGCGAAAAATCACTCCAAGAAATTATAAGCGGTATAGAAAACGGTATTTTAGTCTGCCGTTTCTCGGGCGGTGAGCCTGCCGGTAACGGTGATTTCTCGGGTGTTGCAAAAAACAGCTTCCTTATTTCGGACGGTAAAATTGCAGGTGCAATAACCGAAACAATGATAAGCGGCAATCTCGCTCAGATGCTTAAAAATATAAACGGTATTTCCCGTGAAAGCGTCAACTACGGAACCTGCATTATGCCCTATGCCGCATTTGACGGAATTACCGTATCAGGTGCAAATTAATTTATCCGGAGTTTTTAATTTATGAGTAACAACACTTTTAATATGGTACCTCTGAGAGGCGTAGCCCTTTTCCCGGGAATGACCCTTCATTTCGACGTGGGCAGACGCTCCTCTTTGCAGGCGCTGAGAAATGCAAACGGACAGGACCTTTTCTTTGTAACACAAAAGGATATTACGGTTGAAAAGCCCGAAGAGGATGACCTTTATCCCGTGGGTGTGGTAGGCACCGTCCGTCAGATAATAAAGCTTCCCGACAATAACGCCGTAATGCGTGTTGTTGTTGAGGGTAAGTACAGAGCGACAATTGAAGAATTTGTCACAAAAAGGCTTTATTACAGAGTAAAGGTAAAGCCTCTTACTGACGATACTACCGCTCCCGAGGAATTTAAGGGTAAGGAGCAGCTTATTGAAGCTGCCTCACTTTTCAGTCTTAAAAATTATTTCGACGACTATGCGGAATTTATCCGCCATATGACTCCCGAAATGTTCCAGAAAATCTATGAAAGCAAGGATTTAAGCGAGCTTTGCGACTATATTGCAGGAAATATAATGCTTCCTATAGAGGACAAGCAGGCTGTGCTTTGTGCAGCAAACGTATATCAGCGAAGTGAGATTCTTGCAGGAATACTTGCAAGAGAAACGGAAATTTTAAGGGTCGATTCGCAGATTCAGGACAAGGTTCAGGAGCAGATGGACAAGAATCAGCGTGAGTATTATCTCCGTGAGGAAATGAAGGCAATTACAGAGGAATTAGGTGACCTTGAGGGTGACGATTCCTCAGGACTCAGTGAAAAAATCAATTCCTCCCTTATGCCCGATTCTCACAAGGAAAAGCTTCTTTCCGAGGTTCAGCGCCTTAAGAGAATGTCTCCCTCCTCCGCTGACGGAAACGTGCTTCGTTCGTACATAGAAAAATGCCTTGAGCTTCCCTGGGGGAGCTTCACGAAGGAAAATACATCGCTTCCAAAAGCAAAGAAAATCCTTGAAAAGGATCATTACGGTCTTCGGGACGTAAAAGAAAGAATCACCGAAATGCTGGCGGCCCTTATTGTGTCTCCCGACATAAAGGGACAGATTATCTGTCTTGCAGGCCCTCCCGGTGTGGGTAAAACAAGCGTTGCAAGAAGCATTGCAAAGGCAACGGGCAGAAAATATGTCCGCATTTCCCTGGGCGGTGTAAGGGATGAGGCTGAAATCCGAGGTCACAGAAAGACCTACATCGGCGCAATGCCCGGCCGTATAGTAAACGCTCTTATTGAGGCAGGAAGTATGAACTGCCTTGTGCTTCTTGATGAAATTGATAAATTAGGCGGAGATTTCAAGGGCGACCCTGCTTCCGCACTTCTTGAGGTATTGGACGGGGAGCAGAATTTCTCATTCAGGGATCACTATCTTGAATTGCCCGTTGATTTAAGCAAGGTGCTTTTCATTACAACCGCAAATGACAAGCATCAGATTCCCTCTGCTCTCAGAGACAGAATGGAAGTAATTGACCTTGCAAGCTACACCTATGAGGAAAAATTCTCTATTGCAAAGAAGCACCTTATCCCCAAGCAGATGAAGGAGCACGGGCTTACAAAGGACAATATAAAAATCACCGATTCTGCATTAAGAAATATAATTGACGGCTACACGAGAGAAGCGGGTGTACGTATTCTCGAAAGGAAAATTGCTTCTCTTATGCGAAAGGAAGCCGTGCGTCTTGCAGACGGGAATACGGAAAAGCTGGAAATTACCGATAAAAACCTTGAGGAATATCTCGGTATCAGAAAATACCGTCCCGAAACCGAGGTGCTTGAAAGCTCGGTCGGCGTTGTAAACGGTCTTGCGTGGACAAGCGTGGGCGGTGAGCTGCTTAAAGCCGAAGCAGTAGTCCTTGAGGGCACGGGCAAGGTGGAATACACGGGCTCTCTCGGAGACGTTATGAAGGAATCCGTAAGAACTGCCGTAAGCCTTGTCAGAAGCCGTGCAGAAAAGCTTGGCATCAACCCCTCTTTCTATAAGGAAAACGACATTCACGTGCATTTCCCCGAGGGTGCTGTGCCCAAGGACGGTCCCAGCGCAGGTGTCACCGTCACAATTGCTCTTGTTTCCGCTCTTACGGGCAGAAAAGTAAAGGGAAGTGTTGCTATGACGGGTGAAGTCACCCTTACGGGCAGAGTGCTTCCCATAGGCGGTCTTCGTGAAAAATCTATGGCGGCTTACAGAGAGGGTATCTCAACGGTCATCATCCCCTTCGGCAATGCCCCCGATTTACAGGAGATTGACGAGGCAGTAAAGAAAAAGCTTCGCTTTGTCCCCGTAAAAACCGTTGACGAGGTGCTTAGCATCGCACTTATGCCCGAATCCCGTCAGGTTCAAAAAGACACCAAGGCTGAAAAGAAGGAAAATAAGACTTCTGCCGAAATACATATTCCTAAAAATAACCGTATGGAAATTTCCTGCAAGGAGGGCTGAGAATGAACATAAATAACGTAAAATTTGAGGCTTCCTTCGGTACTGCCGCTCAGCTTAAGGCTTCGGATCTGCCCGAAATCGTTTTCGCAGGTAAGTCAAACGTCGGAAAATCCTCACTTATAAATAAGTTCTTCAACAGAAAAAATCTTGCCCGTGTGTCAGGGGTGCCCGGAAAGACCACAACAATCAACTTCTTTACCGTTGACGGCATCCGTATGGCAGACCTTCCCGGCTACGGCTATGCAAAGAGGGCTGACAACGAAAGAAGACGTTGGGGCGAGCTTATGGAGGCGTATTTTGCAACGGAGCGCAACATAAAGCTTGTTGTTCAGCTTCTTGATATGCGCCACGAGCCCACAGAGGACGACAGAACAATGCTGGGCTTCCTGAGGGATGCAGGCTTTCCCTTTATCTGTGTGCTTACCAAGTGCGACAAGCTCAATAAGTCAGAGCGTCTTGCAAGAAGAGAAGCCTTTGCCGCAAATGAATTTCTTTCCCCTGCAATTAAAATAATCGAAGCCTCCGCACAGAACGGCGAGGGTATGCTTCAGCTTAAAGAGATTATCGAAAAGGCAGTTTCGGATGAGCTTTTCCCCGAAGAGCCCCCCATTCCTGCCGAACCCACCCCTGCAGTCGTCAAGGCCGTAAGAAAAAAGGTATAAAAAGCCTCAGTAAGGGCATAAAATGAACCCTTTAGCGTAGGGGAGGGGTTGCCCCTCC
>JAZNAI010000065.1:0-8905 GCA_045586465.1 Acutalibacteraceae bacterium
CTTTCTGCCGCAAGGCTCGGCAGCTCGGTGGTGTGCTTTACCATAAATCTTGACTGGATAGGCAATATGGCATGTAATCCTTCAATCGGCGGCACGTCAAAGGGGCATCTTGTCCGTGAAATTGATGCTCTCGGCGGTGAAATGGGTGTTGCCGGAGACAAAAATACTCTGCAGAGCCGTATGCTGAACCTCGGCAAGGGTCCTGCTGTCCACTCTCTGAGAGCTCAGATAGACAGACGTGAGTACTCCAAATATATGAAAAATACCCTCGAAAAGCAGGATAATCTTACTCTTGTTCAGGCGGAGATTGTCTCTCTCACGAGACTTGATAATTCTTTATGGGAATTAAAAACACAGCTTGACTGCGTTTATCACGCCTCTTGTGTTATTCTTGCCACGGGCACCTTCCTTGACGGCAAGATTTACGTAGGGGATAAGGTTTATTCAAGCGGTCCTGACGGAATGTTCCCGGCTGTGGGTCTTTCCGAATCTCTTAAAAAGCAGGGGATAGGTCTGCGCCGCTTTAAGACGGGCACGCCCTCAAGAGTAAACAGAAGAAGTGTTGATTTTTCCTCTCTTGAGGAGCAGAAGGGTGATGAAATGGTAGTGCCCTTTTCCTTTTCAACCGAAGAAAAGCCGAAGAATATTCTCTCCTGTCATATAACCTACACAAATGAAGAAACCAAGCGTATAATTATGGAAAATCTCCACCGATCCCCATTATTTGGTGGTGTGATAGAGGGCGTGGGCCCAAGATATTGTCCCAGTATAGAGGATAAGATGGTGCGCTTTTCCGATAAGGAGAGACATCAGATATTCATTGAGCCCTGCGGACTTGATACCGAGGAGATGTATTTGCAGGGTCTTTCATCCTCGCTTCCCGTTGACGTGCAGGAGGCATTTGTGCACTCCATAAAGGGTCTTGAAAACTGTCAGATTATGAGAAATGCCTATGCTATCGAGTATGACTGCGTTGACCCGTTGGAGCTTCGTCCCACACTTGAATTTCTGCATTATGAGGGACTTTTCGGTGCAGGACAGTTCAACGGCTCCAGCGGATATGAGGAAGCTGCCGCTCAGGGACTTGTTGCAGGCATCAATGCCGCCCTTAAGGTGCAGGGTAAAGAGCCCTTTATTCTTGAACGCTCAGGCTCTTATATCGGTACTCTTATTGATGACCTTGTTACAAAGGGCTGTAATGAGCCTTACAGAATGATGACATCCCGTTCGGAATACAGATTGATTCTTCGTCAGGACAATGCTGATATCCGTCTTCTTAAAACGGGATATGACTTAGGTCTTGTATCTCAGGAGAAATATGACAGCTTTTTACATAAGTTAGAGCTTATAGATATTGAAAGAAAAAGAACGGAATCAACGGTTATTGCGCCCTCGGAGGGTATAAATGCGATGCTTGTTTCACGTGAAACATCTGCACTTACCACGGGCTGTAAGCTTGCAGACCTTATAAGACGTCCTCAGCTCAATTACGAGGTTCTCACTGAATTTGACAAAAACCGTCCCGATTTGCCCTATGAGGTGTTCGAGCAGGTAGAAATTGACCTTAAGTATGAGGGATATATAAAAAGACAGCTCTCTCAGGTACACGAAATGCGCCGTCTTGAGGAAAAGCTCATTCCTGAGGATATAGATTATAAGGATGTAATTAACCTCAGAACGGAAGCAATTGAAAAGCTTTCAAAGATAAGACCCCGTAGCATAGGTCAGGCATCACGTATTTCAGGTGTCAGCCCGGCGGATATTTCCGTGCTTCTTATTTATCTTGCAAAAAATAACGGAAAGGGGAGTGTGCAAGTATGATTTCAAAGGAACTCTTAAAAAGCTCCTGCGAGAGCCTCGGTATCAGTATCACCGACGAAGCTGTTGACAGATTCGATAAATATGCCGAAATGCTTGTGGATTATAATGAAAAGGTTAATCTTACGGCAATAACTGCTCCCGATGATATAGTTATCAAGCATTTTGCGGATAGTCTTTGTCTTATGAAATTCTGTGACCTTCAGGGAAAGAAAATAATAGATGTTGGTACGGGAGCCGGCTTCCCCGGTGCGGCACTTCTCTGTGCTGAGCCTGATTTTGATATTACAATGATAGATTCAGTCAATAAGAAGCTTGATTTTATAAGATTTCTTCTTAAAGAACTCGGATTGAACGGAAACGTTATTACTATCCGTGCTGAGGATGCCGCAAAAAAGCCTGAATTCAGAGAAAAATTTGATGTTGTAACCTCCCGTGCAGTAGCGTCACTGAATGTACTTGCGGAGTATTCTGTTCCTCTCGTTAAGGTCGGCGGCTTATTTACTCCTCTTAAGGCTGTTCTTTCTCCCGAGGAGGATCAGCGTGGCTGCGGTGCAATAGCTAATCTCGGAGCTCGTGTTACCGATAAACACAGATATACTATCCCTGACGGCAGCGAAAGAGAAATAATTATTGCAAAAAAGTTATCGCAGACTCCGACAAAATACCCCAGAGCCTTTGCGCAAATTTCAAAAAAACCTCTTTAATATCCGTAATTTCTGTTAATTTACATTCATAAATTCCTATATTTTGCATCATAACTGTGATATTATTTGCTTGCAGGACAAGCCTGCCGAATATCACAGTTATTTTTTTAGGTGCAAGATGCTAAAAAGTAAGGTTAAAACGGGCGGTTCCATTCTGCTTATACCAATTGAAGATATTCTTCCTGCGGAGTATTCATCCAGAAGGGTAGTGTCCCTTGATGAATTATATAAGCTGTCAGATTCCATAAGCTCTGTTGGTATTCTTATTCCTCTGACCGTCAGATGCGAAAAAAACGGCTGTTACCGTGTGGTATCAGGTGAGCGCCGCCGAAGAGCCGCAATAATTTCCGGCTGTACTGAGCTTCCCTGTGTGCTTGTTAATGTAAATGACTATAATTCGGTTATATTTAATATAGCAGAGAATCTCCACAGAAAAGAGCTTCACTATCTTGAATTGGCTACTATTATTGATGAATTGCACGAAAATATGAGTATTACTGAGCTTTCTGACGCTCTTGCAGTCCCCGAAGGTCTCATTTTGTCAAGAATCCGGCTTTTGTCTCTTCCAGATAACGTTAAATGGAAAATTATGACGGGCAATGTCAGCGAAACCACGGCAAATGCCATTGCAGGTGTAGAGGACAGTAACCGTCAGAATGAAATAACAGATTTGATTGTGTCATCAGGCTGCAGCTTCCGTGAGGCTTTGGAGCTTACGGAAAAAATTCCGAAAAGGGCAGTATTTGCCGCAAAGTACAGAGACTTTCGCATTTTTGAGAATACTATCGAACACGCAGTTGAAACAATGAAGTCCTCGGGTATTTCCGCAAGCAGCCTGAAACAGTCCGACGACAGCAGTATTACATATACAATTACCATTAATAAGATGGTTTAGAGATTTTTCTCTTTATCATACAGCCCATATCTTTCTCTTTCACACCCCACATCCAAACAGGAAGACCGTCGATTTATCGGCGGTCTTTCTGTTTGTTAGATAATATATTATAGTAGGGGACGGCGTCCTCGACGTCCCGTTGGCAGATAATAAAGTTTAGATGTTATGAATCTGAGGGGTAAATTGCTATCATCCACGTGACTCAACACAAACATTTTTGTTTTTGAACGCGGGACGTCGAGGACGCTGTCCCCTACAAAAAGTAACTTGTTTCACGTGAAACAATAATAATTTTCATTACGTATTGATTTTTTCAGCAGGCTTTGATATACTATATTGTATTATATGTTAAAATATATAAATAATATATATAAGGAGGAGCCGCTGATGGCAAAGACAATTGCCGTGCTTAATCAGAAGGGCGGAGTAGGGAAGACCACTACTGCAGTTAACCTTGCCGCCTGCATCGGAGCCAAGGGGAAAAACGTTCTTCTCGTAGACATTGACCCTCAGGGAAATTCCACAAGCGGCTTTGGAGTAGATAAAAGAGCAATAAAGGTTTCATCCTACGACGTGCTCGTCGGCAATAACAAGGGTGAAGAGGCTGTTATACACACCGAATTTCAGGGTGTTGACCTGATGGTTTCCAATATGAACCTTGCAGGTGCAGAGCTTGAGATTATTGACATCAAAAACCGTGAAAACCTTCTTAAAAACGCTCTCGCACCCCTGTGGGACAAGTATGACTACATTTTTCTTGACTGTCCCCCGTCCCTTGGACTTATCACTCTAAATGCGCTGACCGCTTCCGATACTTTCTTAGTTCCCATTCAGTGTGAATATTATGCACTCGAGGGACTTTCGCAGCTAATGGCAACTGCAAGAAATATAAAAAGACTCTATAATCCCTATTTAGAGCTCGAAGGAGTTCTTCTTACAATGTATGACGGAAGACTTAACCTTACACAGCAGGTTGTGGATGAGGTTAAGAAATTCTTCCCAAAAAAGGTATATTCTACCACAATTCCCAGAAATGTACGCTTGTCGGAGGCACCCAGCTTCGGACAGCCCATAATATATTTTGACAAACGCTCAAAAGGTGCAGAGGCATATTCTGATTTTGCCGATGAGTTCTTGTCAAAGCAGGACAGGAGGTAAATAAATGGCAGCAAAAAAAGGCGGTCTCGGCAAGGGTTTTGACAGTCTTTTTCTTGATAACTCAGCAGATGCACTCTCGGAGGGCGGTTCCGTAATGCTTCCCGTAAGCGATATTGAGCCGGACAGGGGACAGCCCCGTACAAAATTTTCTGAGGAGGCTCTGGCAGAGCTTGAAGCATCCATAAGAGAATTCGGTGTGTTACAGCCTCTTTTAGTCAGACCTATGTCGGACGGCTCATATAAAATCGTGGCAGGTGAAAGACGTTACCGTGCCGCAAGAAGAGCAGGTCTTTCCGAGGTTCCCGTAATCATAAAATCCCTTACGGATGCCGAGGCGGCAGCAATTGCCCTTATAGAAAATCTTCAGCGTGGGGACTTGAACCCCATTGAAGAAGCCGCAGGTATAAGAAAGCTTATTGAGGAATACGGCTACACCCAGGAGGAAGCCGCAGAAAAGCTCTCAAAATCACGTCCCGCAATTGCAAATGCCTTAAGACTTCTTTCCCTTCCGAAGGACGTAATGAAGCTCGTCGAGGAGGGAACACTCTCGGCAGGTCACGCAAGAGCACTTTTAGGACTTGATGATGAAAAATTAATTTCCGACATTGCAAAGGAAATTGTTGAAAAACAGCTCTCTGTAAGACAGACCGAGCAGCTTGTCAAAGCACTTAAGAAGCCTAAAAAGGACAAGGCTCCCAAAAAGGCAAGAGATAAATTCTACGATGAGGTTGAACTGTCTCTTTCGGGAGTTCTCGCAAGAAAGGTTACCGTACAGAATTCAGGCAAGGGCGGTAAAATCGAAATCGAGTTTTTCGATGCTGATGACTTACAGAAATTGGCAAAACTTTTTTCGGAGGATTAAAAAATGATTGATATTAGATTTTTAAGAGAAAATCCCGATGCAGTCAGAGAAAACATCAAGAAGAAGTTTCAGGACAGCAAGCTTCCTCTGGTTGACGAGGTTTTGGCTCTCGACGTTGAAAGCAGAAAGAATAAGACGGAAGCGGACAATCTCCGTGCTTCAAGAAACAAGTACTCAAAGCAGATAGGTGCTTTAATGGGTCAGGGCAAAAAAGAAGAAGCAGAAGAGATGAAGAAGCTCGTAAACGAGCAGTCCGAGGCTCTTGCAGCTGCAGAGGCTAAGGAAGCAGAGCTTCAGGAGAAAATCACAAAGATTATGATGATTATCCCCAATATCATCGACGACTCCGTGCCCATAGGTAAGGACGACAGCGAAAACGTTGAGGTTCAGCGCTACGGCGAGCCCGTGGTACCCTCCTTCCCCATTCCTTATCACACGGACATTATGGAACGCTTTAACGGCATCGACCTTGATTCCGCAAGACGTGTTGCAGGTAACGGCTTCTATTATCTTATGGGTGACATCGCAAGAATTCACTCCTCCGTTATCTCCTATGCAAGGGACTTTATGATTGACAGAGGCTTTACCTACTGTATTCCTCCCTTTATGATCAGAAGCGACGTTGTTACGGGTGTTATGAGCTTCGCTGAAATGGAAGCTATGATGTATAAAATTGAGGGCGAGGACCTTTACCTTATCGGTACAAGTGAGCACTCAATGATAGGTAAGTTCATTGATACCATCGTTCCCGAGGAGACACTTCCTCAGGCACTTACAAGCTATTCACCCTGCTTCCGTAAGGAAAAGGGCGCTCACGGTATCGAGGAAAGAGGCGTTTACAGAATCCACCAGTTCGAAAAGCAGGAAATGGTTGTTGTTTGTAAGCCCGAGGACAGCAAAATGTGGTTCGACAAGCTCTGGCAGAACACCGTTGACCTCTTCAGAAGCCTTGATATCCCCGTAAGAACACTTGAGTGCTGCTCAGGCGACCTTGCAGACCTTAAGGTAAAATCAATAGACGTTGAAGCATGGTCACCCCGTCAGGGCAAGTATTTCGAGGTAGGCTCCTGCTCAAACCTCGGTGACGCTCAGGCAAGAAGACTTAAAATCAGAGTAAACGGCAAGGACGGCAAGTATCTTGCACACACTCTTAACAACACTGTTGTTGCTCCCCCCAGAATGCTTATTGCCTTCCTTGAGAACAACCTCAACGAGGACGGCAGCGTAAACATTCCCGTTGCCCTTCGTCCTTATATGGGCGGTAAAGAAAAGATAATCCCCGTAAAGTAATAATTTGCACGGCAAATTATTACAGTGATATTCACGGCATTGCCGTGAGTGATATTGCCCTGCCGGGCAGTGATATTCATTCCTCCGGAATGAGTGATATATTTGTCTTCGACAAATGCTTCGGAAGGCTTTGCCTTATTCCGCTTACGCTCTGTAAGTAACAATGAAGAAATGCAGTGCCTTCTGTCTAAAGGTAAACAAATTTAAGGAGAGAAAAAAATGGATCCTATTAAAGTAGATTTTTCCGACAGCGGAAAGAAAAAAAGTGTGAAGGACGTGCTCATTCCCCCCGAAAAGGCAGGTCTTAAAATCGTTATCAACATTATAATCACTCTTATAGTTGCCGTGGTTGCATATTACTTTATGCTTCCCCCTATGAACTTCCAGTCCTATGACTTCTACATCTACTGGGCACTTGTGCTGGCTTCATACGTAGGCTCTGCATTTGTTACCTCAGGTGCATTCATTAAGCCCGAATACGTTCCCTATGTAAGAAGACAGTCAATAGCTCCCATTGCAATAGGTCTTGTTCTTGCACTTGTAGTAGGTGTCGGTTATCTTATTTCCAGCCCCTTCTTCCGTGCAAAGGATTATGCAGAGATTCTTACAATCGACAATGCAGAGTTTGATAACACAATTTCCGTAATCGACAGTATGTCGGACTTTGACAAGGTTCCCCTTATTGATAAGGATGCTGCCCGTGAGCTTGCAGACAAGACCCTCGGTGACTTCTCAGCACTCGGTCTTGAATCTCAGTTCGAAATTCTTGAAAGCGATTCCACACAGATAAACTACAAGGGCTCACCCTACAGAGTTTATCCCCTTAAGTACGGCGATGTGTTCAAATGGGCAACAAACTCCGTATTAAGTGCAGAGTATGAGGGTATTCCCGGCTACGTAAGAGTTAACCTCAATACTCAGGAATCACAGCTCATTACTGAATTTGACATCAAGTACTCAACTGCAGAGCACTTTAATGAATATCTTGAAAGACACCTTCGCTTCAAGTATCCCACATACATTTTCGGTGACACCTCCTTCGAAATTGATGAAGCAGGCAAGCCCTTCTGGGTTGTTGAGCACATCAAAAAGACAGTCGGTCTTGTAGGCGGTGACGATGTTGCAGGTGTTATCCTTGTTGATGCTGTTACAGGTGATGATGTTTACTATTCCGCTGATGAAATCGGCGCTGATAATTCCGAAATCGCATGGATTGACCAGGCATACGATGCTGACCTTCTTGTTCAGCAGTATAACTACCTCGGTAAGTACGCAGGCGGCTTCTGGAACACCATCATCGGACAGTCCGGTGTTAAGCAGGCTTCTCAGGGTTATTCATTCATTGCTGTAGTCGATGACGTTTACCTTTACACAGGTGTTACCTCCGTTACCTCTGACGACTCAATCCTCGGCTTCTTCTTCATCAACCAGAGAACCAAGGAAGGCTTCTTCTATAACACAACAGGTGCTACAGAGGCTGCAGCACAGCGTTCTGCTCAGGGTAAGGTTTCCGATAAGGGCTGGAAGGCTGCATTCCCCATCCTTCTTAATATTGACGGTGAGGCTACCTACTTTATGGCTCTTAAGGACGATGCAAATATCGTTAAGTCCTATGCTATGGTTAACGTACAGCAGTATAATGTTGTTGCTATCCCTGCAGGTGAAAATGATGACCTTGCTTCTGCTGTAAGCGAATACATCAAGGGTCTTAAGGCTCTTAGCCCCTCTGTTGTAATCGACATCAACTTTGACGTTTCCGGCAATAAGCCTCAGAACGGAGACGGCACAACCGGTCTTGCAAACCTCACAGGTACGGTTACAGACATCCGTTCAACAGTTGTAAACGGTAATACCTATTTCTACATTGAGCTTGATAACTCAGGTGTATACTACTACGTTGCAGCAGATGTGGCTGATATGGTAGTGCTCTTCAATGAGGGAGACACAATCACCGTAACAATTGACGAAGCAAGCGAAGGCAAGCTTGTTGAGGCACTCAGGATGATTCTCGGAACAACTGAGGTACCCGAGGTTGAAGCGCCCACAGAAGAGGCTGTTGAAGAAACAACCGAAGCTGTTGAGGAAACAACCGCTGCTTAAAATTTCAAAAATAAGGCATAGGGCTTGAACGCTCTATGCCTTTTAGTATGACAGCAAAACCACCGTAGGGGAGGG
>JAZNAI010000066.1:0-11067 GCA_045586465.1 Acutalibacteraceae bacterium
GACGCAATGCATTGGTACCAGATGATTTTGATACTGCCAATGTAAATCAGCACGTTCTGATAATCAGATTGGTTGATAAAGAATTGAGGCATTACTTACACTATTGCTTTAGTTCTCCTGTGGTGTTAAATCAAATGTTTGCCAAACAAGCAGGTGACAAACCCGGATTAAGTGCAACTAAAGTTGAAAACTTTCTTATTCCGCTTCCACCCCTTACCGAACAAAAACGAATAGTCGCTCGTGTCGAGGAGCTCCTCGCCGTGTGCGATGGGTTGAAATAACAATTATGAGAAAGGATAATATTTATGTATAATTTGAATATACCTGATTTTTCATCACAGATTGCAGCTATTGAAAAAGCAACTCGTGATGTTCCGACAAGATATATGTGGTCAGATACCCAGTTTGAGATTATTCGTGATTATATCGAACGTTTTTAGGCATCGTTAGATCCTGAACACGAAGTAGGCGTGATGTTAACAAATTTTGGGCAGTCTGTTTTGATGAATGTAACTAATATTACATATGAAAAATCTGTTTTGATGATTTTTAAAGGTTATGTAAATGGTAGAGAATCTACTCTTATTCAACATATTAATCAATTGAACTTTTTGTTGACATCTGTAGAAAAAGAATCTGATCGTCCCAAACGAAAAATTGGATTTATTTCTAATGATGAATAATTAGTTCTTTGATGAAGGAGAATGTAAATGCCAAAAAGTCCGTTTGAAAAAGCTATCGAAAAACAAATGAAACAGGAAAAGCAACTTGCTGCAAAAAGAAAACGAGAAGAGGATAAAAGAGCAAGAGAGGAAAGAGAAGCCGCACGTAAGGTCGCAATTAGAGAACAAGCAATGACAATAGTAAATGGTCAGCCTATAATTGGTGGCATGCGTATTATGGACGATGCTTCAGAGGAAGTTTTCAAAATAATATTGTCTGCTTACGAACCGAATGATGAAAGATTTGTTAGTGGAAATTATGAAATAATCCCCGTTGCATATCACGATTCGCTTTCAGTTGAGCTTGAAAAATTACGTTTGTATGGTGTTATATCTTCTCCTTGCGTTTGGATAAATGCAATATGGGAAGCAACAATTACTCCGCAAGGTATCACATATTTTGGAAATAAAGATCAAGCATTAAAACGGCACGAGGAGGAACAAAAACAAATGTCTGTTGGAAATATCACAAATTATGGCAATATCGTTTTCGGCAATGTGTCTAATTCCACTCTGACAGTTGATAATTCAATTCACGAAATTGAACGGATGATTGATGAACAAGGCGGAGAAGACAAGGAAGAATTGCTTGAATTGTTAGAAGAAGTTAAAGAACTTATTGAAAATATGCAGTCAAGCCGCAATATTCCGAAACAAAAGAAATTGTTTCAGCGCATCAGCGACCATTTCGAAAAACATGGTTGGTTTTACGGCGCAGTTATTCAACTTTTAGGCACTGCTACTATGACAATGCTTGGTGTACAATAAGTTTTTAATTACATCCAATTAAACGAGGTGAATGTTTTGAAAATTGAAGATTTGCACTATGATTTAACTGTATCACCTATTGATGAAAGCAAGTGGGACTTGGAGCAATGGCGTAAAGATTGTCCAATGGATTATTTAAAGGCAATCTATATTTTGAATATGGCAGACAATCCTGTTGTGCAGATCGAAGTTTTTAAAGCAATTTTGCGTGTATCACAAATGCATATTCCTGATGTTTTGTTTAAGTATTATTCTTTGTCTGCTGATGATGAGATTAATAAGAAAAAGATTAAAACTTTAGCAGATAAAAAAATTTATATGTCAGCGATTAAAGATTTTAATGATCCTTACGATAGTAAATGTTTCTTCTATAATCCAGAACAACTGGCGGATATCGAACAATTAAAACCGCATAACGGTAAACTGATAGATGATTTTACTACATACATCAGAGGAACAGCATTAACAGATAATGGTGTTCAGTCTATGCCTATGTGGGCGCATTACAGTAATAATCACGCTGGCTTTTGTGTTTCCTATGACATGAATGTCAACTCACAATTAAAGGGATGCACGTTCCCGGTACAATATATATCCGAAAGATTAGATATTACAAGTTTAGTTCGCAAGCAAGCAGAACAAATTTGCAATACTGTAGATAAAAATATTGCTATTGGACAAAAGCAGACCGTAATCAATGATTTAACTATGATATTGATTCCGCAATTATTATTTAATTTAAAACTTGATCAGTGGAGTTATGAAAATGAATTTCGTTGCTCAGCTGCTTCGAATGCTAAAGGAATGCCATATATCTATGCTATTCCTAAAGAAATCTATATTGGTAAAAATTGTTCTGAGAACAACAAAAAGGAACTTGCTCGTATAGGTAAAAAATTAAACATCCCTGTATATCAAATGGAGACAGAAGAATGCTGTGAAAACTGTGAACTAAAAGCCAAAAGGATATTGTGAGGTGTGTTAGATGAAAATTGAAATACCAATACTTTCTACATCAAACGCATTAACTTTTAGTCGCAGTTTGCACAGCTATGACCATGATGATAAATACTTTTTTGATGTGTCAAAAATAAATAATTATGAACCTCTACCTATGCTTTTGACTGCAGCTGCTATTCGTCAGTTTTGTGAGCAACGAGATCTTGCTCCGTGGGATATACAATTGCTTTATAGTGAAAATAAAAACTATGATTATGCTTGCCATATGGGATTCTTTCAAGCGGCAGGTTTTCCACAAGGCAAAGCTCCAGGGGAAGCTCCCGGAAGTTCATCTTATATTCCGTTAACAAAACTCAACATAAAAGAGATGCAACAAGAAGCCATCAAAAATGGTGAGTATATTGAACAAGGTGATTTAATAGAACGAAAGAGCGATGAGCTTGCTATGGTTCTTGCTCAAGGTAACCGCGAATTGCAAAAGATGTTTCGTTATCTTATTCGCGAAGCAATTCGCAATGTGCCTGAACATGCAGGTACTAACGATGTGTGGATTTGTGGTCAATATTGGCACAATCGCGACAAAGCTGAAATAGCGATTTTAGATGAAGGCATTGGGGTATATGAGAGTTTGAAAAAGAATCACATTCACGACGCATATATAACGACCAATGAGGAAGCTTTACGTTGGGCAATTAAGCCCGGGGTTTCGGTTGCCTTCAACCCCGCAAAAGGGCAACGAAGCGATGATGTGTGGGCAAACTCTGGATACGGACTTTATATGATTAGTGAAATCTGTAAAGCTACAGGTGGTTGGTTTACTTTTGTTAGCGGTGAGGATTGTTTACGGGCGTATACAAATGATACTCGTTTATATGGGGCTCATTTCAAAGGCACGGCGTTAGGAATACGAATTAAGCCTTCTAATGTAAGAAGTTATCAATCTTTGATTGATGCTATCAAAACAAGCGGTGAGGATACTGCCAAGACAATTAAAAATGCCTTTAAGGAGGCATCGGTACCCTCAAAGGGATTGATGAATTAGTGTGAATATTATAAGGCATAAAATACTGATTTACGACGAGGTTGAGCTAAATGCGTGACCTCATTTTACTGTAAAAAACATATAAACGAATAAAAGGATTGATGTATGTTGAAATCACAATATGGCACAAAAGCATTGTGCTTCAAACAAGACATTCGATATATCCCTATACATTTTCTTGATCTAAAGCAAGTCATACAGCTAATTGATTCTGAAACAAAAGGTAATTATAAATTAAAATATGGTATGTAAAATAGATAATGGTTTATAGATATTCTTTTCCGCATAATAGCAGTCCACCGGTTGTTTTGCCGGTGGGCTGCTATTATGGGTTGTAGATAAATGTTGTTTAGCGTTAATGAAATATTTACTGGTGTTATGCTAACAGATAATTTTCAACTGCAACATTCAGACGGTAATGAGATAACTTAAATATGCTTGTTGCCATCACGGCCAAACGATCATATTTGGTGGGGTAGCCTTTTTCCAATGCCAGTTTTCTCAAATCCCCTCTGACGTAGTAATATCCCTCAATTTGCTTTGTGTAAAAATATTTAGTTCTACCGGTTTTCTTATCAAGGTTGTATAAGTTCCAACGTTTAATAATTTCTTCCTCTAACTGCTTTGCATAGCCGGGTTCTGTCTGAATTCTGTTCAGCTGATAAAAGTAATACTCTTTGGCGCTGTCAGATCTCAGCTTATGAAAATTCAGATTATTATTAAAATCCTTTGCTACAAAAATTAGTTCATTGGGGTCGGCTCCGCAGAAATATTTTTTGATATCTTCTTCGTATTGCGGCAGAATTCTATTGAGTTGGAACTTGCCGCCTTTCCCATTTTTTACCCTGACACAAAGATATCCGGATTCATCGGTCACAAGATCAGAATAAGTAATTTTTCGCAGTTCGTTCCTTCGGATCCCAACTGCCTTTTCAAAGAATACAATGGATTCCCAACGTTTATCGTTTAGGTCATTTTTTGCCGTAGGATTTTTTGCTGATTTTCTTCCTCTGGTGAATTCTGCAATATGGCGTACAGGCTTTTTTACAGTAGCGAGATTGCAACCGAAAGAGCATGTTACGGCAGCAAGGTATGTGTGAATTGTTGAGGCTGACAGTCCTTTATCCTGCAAATACTCTGAGTATTCCTGAATGTAAGCTCTGCAGTCTTCAAGAGTTTTTACATTATGACGGGCTTTGCAGTAATCAATGAAGTTCTTTGTGTTTTTTATGTATTGCTTGCGTGTCAGATTATGACTGCGCTCTTTATGTATTTCATATACCTCCTGATATATTCTTTGCTTGACGGTAAGTCTTTTCTTTCTTGACATAAAAATCATTCCTTTCTGTTTTATTGAGAAATTGTATCTCTATATAAATAATGAAAGATTGACCCTATGTTTAATTGAAAAAATCGGTTGGACTAATATTGAATCTGTCATATTGTAAATATAACAGATGATTGGAGACGAAAGGTATAAAAAACAATGAAGGCAAGAAGAAAAACAACAGAAAGAAAAGTTAAGCCATCAGGCAAATGTAAATGGTTATTCATTGCATCTTTTATTGTAAATAAAAGTGCTGAATAACCACTTTACACGGATTTTTCTCAATAATGCAACCCCGATGTTCATGGGATTGTCACCCTATGAAATCAGCCAGCTTAGGCGTGCAGTTTTTCTGCATAAGGAAATATAAGCCAAAAGACAGTTTAGCAAAAATATAAAATAGTATGTAAATTTAATAGATATATGATGGTGGTTATGAAAAATTCAATTAGCTGAGTATTGCATCTTTCATAATTGTAAATAGAAGGAGCTTTTACCACGTTTCCTTCGCCCTAAATGTGTATATGAGTTCGCAGCAGAGGTCTTTCCTTGTAAAAGGGAAGGCCTTTGTTGCTTTTTTTTGATGTTTTTTTGTTATGAGTGAAAATCTTACACAATTCGTAATGAGTTTATGATAGAATTATAAAAAGAATAAAAAACATTGCAGTGTATTAATTTCTGTGATAAAATAATTGCATAAGTCTCCGGTTTGATGTTGCGTCATATCGGGGTAGTTACTTGGTAATTGATCTGTTAAATTGTAATAAATCAGAGGTGATATCTGTGGCTGAAAATCAGAATGTTGAATATAAAGAAGCTTGGCGTGATGAATATCTTAAATGGATATGCGGATTTGCTAATGCACAGGGCGGAACCATATACATCGGAATAGATGATGCCGGTAATGTTTGCGGTGTAAATGATAGTAAAAAACTGTTGGAAGATATTCCGAATAAGGTTAAGAACAAGCTCGGTATTATTGTGGATGTCAATCTTCATACCACAGATAAGGGCGATTATATTGAAATAGTTGTTGAACCGCAGCCGTATCCCATTTCTTATTACGGAGAATATCACTACAGAGCAGGCAGCACAAAACAGCAGCTTACAGGTCAGCAGTTAAATCAGTTCTTGTTGAAGAAAACCGGAATTACATGGGACAGTATTCCTGTGTCCAATATTTCTGTTGATAAAATACGAAATGATGCCTTTGATATCTTCAAGGAGCAGGCAGTTAAGAACGGAAGAATGCTTCGTGAAGATGTTGATGTGGACAATTCTGAATTGCTGGATAACCTTAATCTTATTGATGAGAACGGCTATATAAAGAAGGCGGGAATTCTTCTGTTTCACCATAATCCCGAGAAGTGGGTTCCCGGTGCTTTTATAAAGATTGCATATTTTGCAAATGATGCCGAATTGGAATTTCAGGATGAAATTCACGGACCGTTAATTGCACAGCCTGATAAGATTATGGATCTGTTATATACCAAATATCTTAAGGCAAAAATTTCTTATGAGGGAATTACACGTATTGAGAGCTATCCATATCCGAAATCAGCAGTAAGAGAAGCTATTCTTAATGCCATAGCACATAAGAACTATGCAACACTCGTACCTATACAGATTCGTGTATATAAGGACCGATTGATTATTTCAAATGACTGTGTTTTCCCTGAGGATTGGACCGTGGAAGATTTGCTGAAGCAACATAAATCAAGGCCCTATAATCCTTTGATTGCCAATGCTTTCTATCGTGCAGGTTATATTGAATCATGGGGACGCGGTATTCAGAAAATCAAGGACAGCTGTATTGCTTCTGACTGTGATGAACCTGAATATCAGGTGAAAAGAGAAGATTTTGCAATTGTCTTCAGTACAAGTGAAAATAATGAATCCGAAGCAAAATGTATCGAATCTGAGTCAAAATGTATCGAATCCGCGGAAAAATGTATCGAATCAATTAAAGATGTTATAAATAATTCAGATTCAGGGCTTACAAAAAAAGCAAAAGAAAGATTACTGATTGTTGTTGAAAATTTTGCAGATAAAAAAGAATTTAACAGTGGGGAAGCGGCTGAAGTTTTAGGTGTATCAGAACAGGTTGCAAGAAAGCTGTTAAGAAAAGCGGAAGAACTTAAAATTGTTAAGAGTAAAGGAAAAACAAAGGATAAAAAATACTTTTTTTGAGCGAAGCTAAGTTGAAATAAGTGCTGAAAATCGGGAAAAATTTTCCCCATAAAGATTTTTCTTTGTGTTTATTTTGTGCTGAAAATTGTGGTAAGCCTTGATGAACATAGGTTTTACTGTGACGAAGCAAGACACGGCAAGGCATTTGAAGGTCTTCTTAACCGTTATTTCAAGGGCTGAAGGAACCCGCAGCAGGACCCCACGGCTCTGTTTAACTTAAGCTATGGTCTGTTTATCCTGACTGCGAAAGACGAAGAAGGAAGGGACAACGGCTGTATCATAAACACCGCCTTCCAGGTTGCAAACGACCCCACTAAAATTGCAATTTCCTGTCAGATGGGAAATCTCACCCGTGAGATTATTGAAAAGACAGGTAAGTTCAATTTAAGTGTGCTGACCGAAAATTTACCTTTTGAAACGGTGCAGCATTTCGGTATGCAAAGTGGCAGAGATACCAATAAATTCAACGGTTTTGACGCAGTTTCGCGTAGTGCTAACGACCTTTACTACATCACCGAAAACACCAACGCATTCTTCAGCTGTGAGGTAAAAGGTTCTATGAACCTCGGCTCACATCAGCTCTTTATTGCGGATGTAACCGAAAGTCAGGTTTTAAGCAAAGCCCCCTCCTGCACTTACGCACACTATCACAAAGCAATCAAGAAAAAATTCACATAAATCCTCCATAATAAGAAAACTGTATCAGTCCTGATGTGACCGATACAGTTTTTTTGCTTGCTTGCGTATTATTTTTTTACACTTACGGGGAACTGCTCTTCTGTAAAGCCGAGAATACGGGCAATTCTTGCGGGGATTTCGAGGTTTTTAACAACCTCACCGTTTTCGATAAGCTCATCGGAGCCGTAAACAAGAAGGGGAACGTCTGCTGCACTGTGGTCGCCGCTTGTGAATACGTAATTGCCGTCCTTAAGAGTAATTGCTCCTGTTTCGTGGTCAGCTGTTACAACAACAAGGGTTTCACCGTCTTCTTCAGCGTAGCTGAGCATTGCCTTTATTGTTCTGTCGAATTCCACAAGGGATTCTTCCATAGCTTTTGTGTCGTTTCCGTGAGAATGCTTGTCGATATGTGCGCCCTCGATCATAAGGAAGAAGCCTTCGTCTGTGTCGTCAAGAATATCTACAGCCTTGACAGCCATTTGTTCAAGCGTAGGTGTGTTTTTATCTGAGGGCTCAAGTGTCCACAAGGAGCTTGTGAACTGACCGAAGCTTTTGCTGCCTTCCGGGAGTGCCATCATCTCGTCGATTGTAGAAACGTACTGATAGCCGTTTGCTTCAGCGTTGCTTACGGTTATTTCGGAGGCTGCGGTGCCCCATATAAGGTCAATTCCGGATACTAACTGGTCTGCGGAAATATCCCAGGACATTTCACGGCTTGCCGTATGCGCAGAAAATGATGCGGGTGTGGCTCCTGCCGTTGAATCCGTTGTAACAACTCCCGTCATCATCCCCTTTTCCATACAAAGCTCTGTTATGCTTTTCGGATGTGAGACAGATGAATACGGATCATCATTATAAACACCTATTCTTCCGTTTCCGGTTCTTACTCCCACAGCAAGTGCCGTGCCGCCTGCCGCACTGTCTGTAACCTCATGGGTAAGGGAAGCAGTCTGTGAGCTTCCTTTGATTTCAAACTTATCCATTGTAAGTGCAATGTCTTTGTCGGCTTTGGTTTTTTCAAGATGATTAAAGCCCATTCCGTCACCAATAAGATAAATAACATTCTTTATTTCATTCGGCTCCTCCGTCTGAATGTTAAAGCCGAAAAAATTACCTATGGTAACAAAAATGCTCAATAAAAATGCCAAGATTTTTGCAATAATTGATGTATCCATTTCTTCCTCCTAAAAATTATTTTGTTATTTTTATGGTACAGCAAAACAACCCTAAAATCAACAAAAATTTTAACTTAAAATACAACTTGTGATATTTCTTTGTGTACTCCTACAGAAAGAGAAATGCAATTGTCTGTTGACAAAAACTGCCGCAGAAGTTAAAATATTTTATATACGATTGTAAGGGGTAAGAGAATGAAAAAGCTTATTGCCGTATTGCTATGTGTTTCAATTCTTTCAGGTATGACTGCGTTTGCCGCATTTGCCGCAGAGCCGGTAAAAAGGGACGATATTATTTTTGCTGAATCAGCGCAGGCACTTAAAAAGCTTGAACGGGATAACATTCCCGTTATTGAGGTGCCCGGCTTCGGGGACACCGTTTACAGAAATCTTCACACAGAGTATGAATGTGACGACACAACAGTTTTCGGACCCTCTATGGACCGTCTGATTCCCGCTCTTTTTAAGTATCTTCCCGGTTTTCTTACGGGACTTACGTTCAGAAATCACGGCCTTGTGACTAAAAATCTCGGTCCCTTTGTGCTCGAAGCCTTTGACGGCCTCGGATGCAATCCTGACGGAACGATGAAGCAGGGTACGGGCATAAAGTACGATAATTTCCTTCGTATTGAAGAAAATATGCAGTTTATTCCTTGGACGGATGGCGAAGAGCCCGAGCCAATATACGGCTATGCCTGCAAATTCTCGTTTAAGTATGACTGGCGTAAGGATATGCACACTCTTGCCGGTGAGCTCCATGAGTATATCAGCGCAGTAAAAAAAGCAACAGGCAGTGACAAGGTTGCAATTACCGCATTTTCTCAGGGAAACTGCGTTGTTATGACGTATCTTTATGAATACTATTACACTCAGACAGATCCCGAAATCCGGGACGATATACATTCCGTTGTATTTATATGCGGTGCGATGAACGGTGTTGCAGCCTGTGCTGACCCCGTTTCCGGTAACATAAAGCTTGACGGTCTTTCGTTGCTGCGTTTCCTTAAATTCCTTCTGGGGTCGGATCCCCTGACGCTCGGCATATATTATATGCTCGAAATGCTTTATGCGGTAGGCTTATTTGACGGTCTGGCAGATATTGTGAACGATTATATAGAGTCTGAATTTGATGCAGTTGTTGACCCCTATCTTCTTGAAACCTTCTGCGGTATTCCCGGCTTCTTTGCGATGATGAGTCCCGAAAGATATCAGGATGCGGAGGCTTTCCTTTTCGCAACTCCCGAGCTTCAGGAAAAGTATTCGGGGCTTATTCAGAAGAACCGTTATTATCACAATGAGATTCAGCCTAATATGGGTAATATCATTGATACCCTTATGAGTGAAGGAAAGAACGTGGGTATTATTGCCGAATACGGCTATCCCATAGCGCCTTTTACCTCAGATAATGACAGAATGACAGACTCCTCAATCTGTACCGCAGACGAAGCCTTCGGTGCTACCTGTGCTGAGGTGGACGGTACTTTAGGTGAGGGTTACGTTCAGGCAAGAGAATGTGTATGCGGAAAGAATCACGTTTCCTTAGATCTTCAGATAGATGCTTCAACCTGCCTTTATCCCGATATAACCTGGTTTGCCAAGAATCTTAAGCATGACGGCTCAAGCCGTTTCTGGGCAGAGCTTGTTGATCTGATAATTTATTCCGACGAGCAGATTGACGTATGGGATTTTTCAGATTATCCTCAGTTTATGGTTGAGTATGCGGACAGCTTCTTAGTGCCTCTTACACAAGAAAATGCAGGGGATACAGTACCCTTTGAGGATACTCTTATTTTTGGTAAAAGCCGCGCAAACGGTAATAGTATATTTTAATTTTCAGGAGATATAAAAATGGCTTATTTCTACAAAAAAGACGGGGAAATCTTTATTCCCGAAAAAATCAATCCCGACCTTGCAAAACTAGCTCTTGCAATCGTTAAAACCTGCAAGCTTTCCTTTAAGCTTCAGATGAAGACTACCTCCCTTAACAACGCTCTTAAGGGCGGCAATAAGGAGCAGATGCTTGACCTTATGCAGAAGTGCTTTGATAAGTACAGAAAGCTTTACAATCAGGATATGTCCCTTACAGGTGTTACGGTTGAAGAGGTGGATGCTTCCTGCTTCAGTGACAAGGATGAGGAATTTTTCAAGAGTCAGCTTCAGATCCTTCTTGATTTTGCAGCAATCAACACCGTTGTTGAATCAAGA
>JAZNAI010000067.1:0-10617 GCA_045586465.1 Acutalibacteraceae bacterium
ATCCGACTTGGGGTCAAGGGGTACTGCTACGTGGCCTGCCGTAAGAACACCTGTCATACAGGCAATATATTCATAAGTGCTCTTGCTGATAATTGCAATGTGTGTTCTTTCGGGGATTTCGTGGCGGAGCTTTCTGCAGACAGCAAGACCGTCGCTTCTTACCTCGCTGAATTTCTTTTCCACGATTTTTTCGTCGCGGACATATTTAATAAACGTTCTGTCGTTATGCTTTGCAGGAGCTATGTCAAGCAAATCTCTTATTGTAGGCACGTTTTCAAGTCTCATAAATAAAACCTCTGTCAAACTTTTTGCGGGAAACTGCACATTTCCTGATTAAAGCACATTATAATACTTTTTTTGTAACAAAAGAGGAAGTTTACAAAATGTTTACAAAAGTTTTACATTTTTCCCACGGTCAATTCACGGGACGGAACTGCACACGGGGTGTGGACTCGTCAATAACCGCGAATTCATAGCCGTTATCAAGTCCGTATTTTATAATCGTTCTTACTGCCTCAACGGTCGTATTCTTGATATCGTGCATAAGAACTACGCTTGAATGTCTGCCCTTTATCTGATTTATTGTGTAAGAGGCAATTTTTGATGATGAATAGCCGAGGGTGTCACCGCAGTCAACATTCCAGTCAAAGTAAATATACCCGGCATCGATCATATACTTTGCCATTGCTGACATAATCCCCCTCGAATAGCTGCGGCTTACGGTGTTGTTTGTGCCTCCCGGGAAACGGAATATTCGTGTATCAACGCCCGTGTCGTCAAGAATTATTTTGTGCATAGCGTTAAAATCATTGAGATAGCTCGTTTTTCCTGAATAAATCGACCACTGATGTGTAAGGGTATGCACACCTATAGCGTGTCCGTCATTTACGATATCTTTAAGAAGATATCTGTAGCGGGGCATCTGATTTGTAACAAAAAAGGTGGCTTTTACATTGTATTCCTTAAGGTAAGAAAGAAGCTTTGCGGTATAGGGCCCGGGACCGTCATCAAAGGTAAGATATATGGTCTTTACATTCTTTGCGGTTTCCGTAAATGAGCATTTACCGCAGACACGGGATTTTGTGTCCCCCGAAAGCTTCCATATACCGAAGCTGTGTCCCGTTGCCTTTGCGATAACCTTTGTTTCCTTTACAAAACCGCACACAGAACAGATGCAGGTATAAATCCCGTCTGCCGTGCAGGTAGCCTTTGTGGTTTTTTCCGTAAAATTATGCTCCGAAGGGGCAGTTATATCGGTCTTTTCCCCTGAAAAGGTGCAGTTTTTACAGCTTTCGAGAGAATAACCCTCCTCGGTACAGGTAGGGGAAATGCTCTGCTTTATTATTTCGTGGCCGTGGAAAATACATTTTATACTGTCAAGACCGACAGCCACACGAAGGGTAATTCTTGCATCATCTGCCGTAAGGGCATTGTCCTTATCAAAATCCCCGTACAGAAGCATCTCTTCCGAAGGACTGTCAAGACCTACACTGCACCGAAGAATAAGACGTGCATCGGCTGAGGTTATTTTTCCGTCACAGTCGGCATCTCCCATCCTGCTCTCGTAAGAAGCTGCAGTATTGCCTTCCTCCGATGAAAGCTCTTGCGCAAAAGCTCCCGTAAAACTCATAAAAACAAGCATTACCGCCAACAAAAACGACAAAGCTCCCCTGATTCCTCTTTTCATAACGCTCCCCTTGTCTGACAATCTAATAGCTTTTTATGCTGACTGTTATTTTACTCTTACAGGGGAGCATCAGTCAACAGCCAATAAGAAAGAAATCTGAAATATTTTTCTGCCTCTCAATTGTTTTTGGCTGTTTGCTGTGCTATACTCGGAATATAAAGATAAGGAGGTATTTTATGGAACCCTTAGGATATATTATTCACGGCGGAGACTACAACCCCGACCAATGGATAAAGACCCCTGAAATATGGGATAAGGATATGCGCCTTATGAAGGAGGCAGGAATAAATTCCGCTACGGTGGGAATTTTCTGCTGGTCTCTTATTGAGCCCGAGGAGGGTGTTTACGATTTCTCCTTCCTTGACAGAATTCTTGACAAGATGCACAAAAACGGTATAAAGGCTGTGCTTGCAACACCCTCGGGAGCAAGACCTCCGTGGATGGCGCAGAAATATCCCGAGGTGCTGCGTGTAGAGGAAACGGGAATCAGAAACGAGTTCGGCGTCAGACATAACCACTGCCTTACCTCCCCCGTTTACCGTGAAAAGGTAAGAAATATCAACCGCCTTTTAGCAGAGAGATACAAGGACCATCCTGCCCTTATGATGTGGCACATCTCGAATGAGTACTCGGGTGAGTGCCATTGTGATTTGTGTCAGAAAGCCTTCAGGGAATGGCTTAAAAAGGAATACAATAACGACCTCGAGGAGCTTAATTTCAAGTGGTGGAACAGCTTCTGGAGCCACAGAGTTACAGACTGGGAGCAGATTTCTTCCCCCAAATTCCGTGGCGAAAACCACGTTTCTGCGCTTAAGCTCTGCTGGAACCGCTTTGTTTCCGACAGTCATATTTCATTCTTTGAAAATGAAATTGCCCCCTTAAGAGAGCTGACCCCGGATATCCCCATAACCACGAATTTTATGGGCTTTTATAACGGTATCGACTATCAGAAGCTGGCAAAAAGGCTTGATATTGTTTCTTATGACTCTTATCCTCCCTTTGATATTGAAGACCCGGCGGAGGTGGCAAAGGAATGGACTTTCGTTTATGACACCTACCGTTCAATGGGAGGCGGAAAGCCCTTTTTCCTTATGGAAAGCTCCCCCTCTCTTGTAAACTGGAGAGACATAAACCGTCTTCATCCCCCCGGAAGACATTCTCAGAAATCACTTCTTGCCGTGGCATACGGTGCGGATTCCGTACAGTATTTCCAATGGAGAAAAAGCAGAGGCGGACACGAAAAATTCCACGGTGCGGTAATTGACCACATAGGCACCAACGAAACGAGAGTTTTCAAAGAGGTTGCAACGCTGGGAGAGGAGCTTAAAAAGCTCGGCGGTGTTACGGGCGGAACGAGTGAAAGTAAGGTTGCAGTTATCTGCGACTGGGAAAACTCCTGGGCAGTAACACATTTTCACGGCTACAACAATCTGCGCCGTGACTATTTCGAAGAGTGCGAAAAATGGCACCGTCCCTTTGCAATAAGGGGAATCCCCTGCGACACGATTTCTCAGGATGACGATTTTTCGGACTATGACCTTGTAATTGCACCCTTCCTTTATATGCTTGGGGACGGAACGGCTGAAAAGATAGAGAAATACATTGAGGACGGCGGAAGCTTCGTTGCAACCTACCTTTTCGGAGTTGCCGACAGAAACGATATGGCGTTCTACGGCGGACTTCCCGCAGGAAATCTCAGAAAGGCTTTCGGCATATGGGCTGAAGAATCAAGCGGTATTCCCGAGGGCAAGGAGGGTACTGCGCAATTCTGCGGAAAAGCCTATAAAACTCAGCACGTGCTTGACGTGATTCACTCTGAGGGCGCAGAGGTTCTCGGCAAATATACCTCCGACTTCTTCTCGGGTGAGCCTGCTGTTACAAAAAACACGTACGGCAAGGGTACTGCATACTACACCGCATTCAGGAACGATGAGGATTTCACGGATGATTTCTGCTCTGAGATTGTAAAGAGCCTTGACATTAAGCCCGATACGGAAATAAAGGCTTTCGGGGACGTT
The DNA here is from genome assembly GCA_045586465.1 of Acutalibacteraceae bacterium. Lineage (GTDB taxonomy): Bacteria > Bacillota > Clostridia > Oscillospirales > Acutalibacteraceae > RUG806. The sequence goes on from JAZNAI010000067.1 coordinate 3,706, forward strand.
CTCATAAGAAAAAGAGGAGATTATATTTTCGTCTTCAACTTTACCGAGAAAGAACAGTCCGTTTGCCTTGATAAAGCATATACGGACGTGCTGAACGAAACAGAGCTTTCGGGAGAAATCACAATTCCCGTCTGCGGATATCTTGTACTGAAATAAGGAGAATAAAATGAGCAGATTTCTCGATGCTTTTGCAGAATTCATAAAAGAAAACGACGGCAGAGTTTTCAGTATTGCGGCAATTGAGGGCAACAATCCCCCCGAAAAAATTGTAATCAGAGAAAACAATGCGGCTCAGAATATATACTCCGTATCAAAAATGTATACGGTAACGGCAATAGGAATACTCTCAGACAGAGGACTTTTGTCCGTGGATGAAACGGTAACCGATATTCTGGGAGACGAATGCCCCGAAGGCTATGACTCCTATTGGGAGCAAACCACAGTTGATATGCTTATGCGCCACAGAGTAGGCTTTCCCGGAGGCTTTGACATTGACGTATTTGATGCATCAACGTACAATCCCGACTATCTTAAGGAAATTATGCTCAAAAAGTGGGTTTGTCCCCCGGATACCGAGAGACGCTACGACGATGCAGGCTACTACATACTTTCTCGCATTGTAAATAAAAAGGCAGGCAAGCCCTTATTTGCTTTTTGCTGGGAAAATATTTTCCTGCCCTTAGGCTTTAAGGAAGCCGCCTGGAGCTGCTGTCCCAAGGGACACGCTATGGGCGGTACGGGTCTTTATATCAGAAATGAGGATATGGTGAAATTAGGCGCAGTTTACTTAAACGGCGGCGAATACCTCGGCAAGCGCATCGTATCCGAAGAGTGGGTAAAGAAGGTTCTTGAAAGACAATACGAATTTGCCCCCAACGGCATAAGAGATTCATATAACAAGGGCGGTATGAACGGACAGAATCTTCTTGTTATACCCTCGGAAAACAGAGCTGTCGCCTGGCAGGGGTACGACATTCACCCCGGCGGACCCGATCTTACCCGCTTCGCCGCCGAATGGGGAAAAGAGATGTGAGTACGGTAGGGGCGGGGGCGAATGAGTGTGCCGCTGTCGGGGACAGATAAAGGCACACGAATGAGGTGAAGAAACAAGGAGTATTGCGAAGTGCTCCAAACGAGCAAGACGACTATGTTTCTGAGGGATATCCCGCCCGTTACATAACTTTTGTAACTTTCGCTTGCAAAAAAAGAACAACCCTCGGGAACGGGAGGGGAGACCCCTCCCCTACGATGAGAATGAATCCTTGGGAACGGGAGGGAACCCCCTCCCCTACAATGCTAAATTATGATTTACGGAAAGGCTTTAGTATGAAAGAATTAATATCAGAACGTAAGCTTCCGTCTCTTCTTTCACGTGAAGAGATGATAGAAATTTTACAGAGAGAAGAATACGGCTTTATGCCCTCTCCTCCCGAAAAAATCAGCTTCAGAAAAAAAGCAATGAGAAGCGATAACGACTTCTGCGGTAAGGGTAAAATGTGGGAAATCACAATCTCCTGCACCGTAAAAAACAAGGAATTTTCCTTCCCCGTTTCCCTCATGCTCCCCTCGGGTGAGGGGCCTCATCCCTTCTTTGTGTACATAAGCTTCGAAAAGAACGTGCCCAATTTCTATTTCCCTGCAGAAGAGGTGCTTGATAACGGCTTCGGTGCCTTTAATCTCTATTTCAATGACATAACAAAGGATAATGACGATTTTACCGACGGTCTTGCAGGAATTTTTTACCCCGACGGAAAAAGAAATGACCCCGACTGCGGAAAAATTGCACTTTGGGCGTGGGCAGCATCCCGTGTGCTTGATTACGCAGAGACAGAGCCGAGGCTCGATATGAAAAGAGCCGCCGTCTGCGGTCACTCAAGACTGGGAAAAACCGCCCTTGTTGCAGGTGCATTTGACCACCGTTTCCGCTTTGTTCATTCAAACTGCTCGGGCTGCTCGGGAGCTTCAATTACAAGAGGAAACACGGGCGAAACCGTAAGAGACATACATCGCAGCTTTCACTATTGGTTCTGCGAAAATTACAGAAAATATATTGATAACGAAGAAAATATGCCCTTTGACCAGCATTTTCTCCTGGCGTGCATCGCACCGAATTTTGTGACGGTAGGCTCCGCCTCCGAGGACGCATGGGCAGACCCCACAGGTGAGCAGCTCTCCTGCTTTGCCGCCTCCGAAGCCTTCGAAAAAGAAGGTATGAAGGGCTTTATATGTGACAGAAAAGCCGAAATCGGAGATTGCTTTTTTGAGGGCAGTATAGGCTATTTCCTGAGAAAGGGCAGGCACTTTTACTCAAGGGAAGACTGGAACAAGGTAATCACCTTTATAAAATCAAAAGCATAAGAAAAAATCTTACGATTTATCAACCCCCTACCCCCAATCTTGGGGGCTGTAGGTGTTTCTTGTTATAAGCTAAATTGCTCACAACGCGAGCAATTTCCTATATAATAAAAAACGGAGCATAGGGCTGAAAATCAGCCTTATGCTCCTTCTTATTTTTTAAAAAGTCAGTCTTCTTTCTTCGTAATTTTAATTTTATTACGACAGCTTCTGCATTTACATTCTTTCTGAAGCCTTGATACTCCCGTCATTTTTCCGCATACGGGGCAGGTAATTTCCGCAACCCCCAGAAGCTGAAAAACACCTGCAAGAAACAAAGCATTTGCAGCAAGAAAAATTGCAATGCCCCAAAGAGACAGAAGACCGATGTGGAAAGCATAAATTCCTACCGAAATACCTGCAAGACACAGTATTATCCCGAGCAGGAAATTTCTTTTAAAAGTGAGCTCACTTGTTTTTTCTTCTCCGTTCGAATAACTGCTGTAAAAAAAATTTTTATTCTTCATAAAAAGCTCCTTTCACTGTATTGCAGTTTTTCATCAGCTTTTTGCAATTCAAATATATCAGATCTGACAATGCAAAAAAAGTTTATACCCTCAGTTTTAACATTAACTTAACAAAAAGAACATATTCCCGTCAGAATTTTATCCCGTTTATTAAGAATTTTATGTGAGGTTTTCTTTCAATTAACCCTTGAAATGAGCTTATAGTTAATATATAATATACTCTGTATAATTGTAAGAGAAAGATGTGTTATATATGGCATACGAAAACGGAAAAAGAGATTTCGGGAAAAGAGATAATTTCAAGGGCGTGAGAGACAGAAAGCCCCTGAGAGATAATGATGAGAGACCTAAGAAATCCTTTAGGGACAAAGATAACGACAACGACAGCGAGGACGGCTTCAGAGCAGAGCCCAGGACTGACCTTATTATCGGCAGAAATGCAGTCAAGGAGGCGCTGAAGGCAGGAAGACCTGCAGACTCCCTTCTTGTTCAGAGAGGTGAGCTTTCGGGAAGCATCCGTCCCATAATTGCCGAATGTAAGGAAAAGGGCATTATCGTAAAAGAGGTTGACAGCAAAAAGCTTGATTTTATGTGCGGACATGCACACCATCAGGGTGTGATTATGGTTGCCGCCGCTCACGAATACTCAACCGTTGAAGAGATTCTTAAAAAAGCAGAGGAGAAAAACGAGGCTCCCTTTATAGTTATCTGTGACGGTCTTGAGGACCCCCACAACCTCGGGGCCATAATAAGAACTGCAGATGCCGCAGGTGCACACGGTGTTATTATCCCCGAGAGAAGAAGCGTAAGCCTTTCGGGCATTGTGGGAAAAACCTCGGCAGGTGCACTTGAATACGTACCCGTTGCAAGAGTAAAGAACATAACAAACACCATAAAGGACCTTAAGGAAAAAGGTATCTGGGTCTATTGTGCCGATATGGACGGCACACCCTACAGAAAGGCTGACCTTTCGGGGGCTATAGCACTTGTTGTAGGCGGAGAAGGCTCAGGAGTCAGCAGACTTGTAAAGGAAAACTGTGACGGGGTGCTTTCAATCCCCATGAAGGGCAACGTAAACTCACTTAACGCTTCCGTTGCCGCTGCGGTGCTTATTTTCGAAGCATCGCTTACACGATAAACTTAAAGAGGGAAAGATGAGAAAATATGAGCGAATACAACAAATTCCTTAAAATGTTCAATAAGCAGTCCGAGAACGAGGATGCTTCCCTTTCTGAAAGAGAGGATATAATTCCCGTAAGAAGCGCCCCCTCCGAGACCGTCTTCGCAGAAAAGCCGAAGGAAGAACCTGAAATAACAGAGGACTTGACTGAGAAAAAGGCTGAAGAAGCCGAATCCTCCGATGAAATTCCCGTATCCCCCGTAAATGCAACGGACAGCATCCCCGCACACCGTTTCATAAAGAAAAACGATGCCCAGTTCATTTCCGTAAAGGGCTCTTCCGATAAGGACATTCCCACGGCAGCAACAAAGTATACCGACAGACTTCTGCCCGGCATTCCCGAAAAGAAGCCTGTCCTTGACGATACTCCGAAAACAAATACATATTCCGATAATCACGCTCCGAAGGACGGAGAAAGAAAGATTATTCCCGTAGGTGACGAGGAAAAGGATGCCGCAAGAAAAACAGCATCCGAAAAGGCTACTCCCGCCGCAACGGCAGAATCCCAGACAAGAATTATCCCCTCTCTTGTAAAAAAAGAGGAGGAAGAAGATCTTGAGCCCAAGGTTATCCTTGAAAAAATACCCGAAGGCGTCGTATCGGACGAAACAAAGCCTCTTCAGGAAAAGGGTAAGCTTTTAAGGGAAATTGCAAAAACAAGCGACGGAAATCTTCCCGACGACGACCAGCTTACAATGGAGGGCTTCAGGGAAGAGGATAACGAAAGCCTTCCCGACATTACCTCTGACGACGAGGCTCTCAGAGAGGAGCTTTCAAGGGTAAGGGAAAAGAGAATAAACAGCTTCCGCTTCTGGACAAAGGCACGGACGGAAACAGGCGAAAGCAGGGACAAGAGCTTTTCTCCCGCCCGTGAAGAATTGCAGCTCCCTGATTTTCTTCTTAAAATCCGTGAAAAATTCGCACATCTCGATACCGATTTCACTCCCGTGGGTGAGGAAGAATATCAGGACCCCTCAAGAAGAAAGGAAATCTTCTCACGGCTTATTGAGGCAAGAAAAAATACCATCATCAAGGCTTTCGCAGCAGGCTTAATCGGTGTTATTCTTCTGATAATTAATCTTGCCGCAAGCCTTTCAGCCGAAATGAATAACGGCTTTTTCACCCTCTTCGGCGGCTCAGCCGTGGCATACAACATCGTAAATCTTGTGTGTCTTCTCGCTTCGGGCGTTATAGTAAAGGACGAGCTAAAAAAGGGTATTTTCTCAATTCTTAAAATAAGACCCAAAACCGACAGCGCACTTCTTATTATGTATCTCGGCGCTCTGGCACAGAATATTGCATCCTTCTTCACTCAGCTTAAAACCGAAAGCGAATACCACCTTCTTACGGGTGCGGTTATAATACTCTCTGCTTCGGTGCTGGCAGCAAAATCCTTCTATCTTGACAGCACAAGACATTGCTTCAAGGCAGTGGGCACCACCAGTGACAAGTGCTACTTAAGAAAAATCTCCGACGAAGCTCTTATTTCTCAGCTTCTCAGAGAAAAGAACACAACCGAAACAAACGTTGTTTATACAGGCAAAACAAGATTTATTTCGAATTTCCTGAAAAGAAGCGCATCCGCTGCTTTTGCAGGTCAGGTTTCCTCAAGAGTCGTTGTGATTTCAGCCGTGGCATCCGTTATTGCAGGCTTAATCGGACTTATTATCACAAAGAGCCCCGTTTATGCTCTGGGATGCTTTACGCTTACCTCAGCATTCTCATTCCCCATAAGCTGTCTTATTTTTACGGGCTTTGCCCTTTCGGCAGAAAACAACGCTCTTTCCGTAAAATCCTCCTTTGTGGGAAGCTATAACGACGCTTACAGCTTCTACTGTATTGACGATATCATCTTGAAGGGAGAGGACATCTTCTCAGCAGAGGTTGTTTCCTCATCCTGCAATAAAAATATTGCCCCCGGTCAGGCAGAGTTCTGCGCCGCAGTTCTCTCCGACAAGGCAGGCGGTATTCTCGGAAAGGCATTTTCCGTATACTCGGGCGGTCTTGAGGACAGGTACCCCGAGGTTGAGGGCTTAAGCATTGAAGACAAGCTCGGTCTTTCAGCGTGGATAAGCGACTGCCGAGTGCTTCTCGGTACAAAGCAGCTCCTCATAAACCACAACGTTGAGCTTCCCGAGGAAAACACCGTACCATTCGTGCTGGAGGAAAACACAAAACCTCTTTTCCTTGCAATCGAAGGACATTTTGCGGCTGTTTTCACAGTTAAATATTCCTGCCACACCGGAGCCGCAAAGAGCCTGCGCTCACTCGCAGCAAACGGGGCAAACATCCTTATAAGCATTCTTGACCCCAATATCACAGAGGAATTCGGAGAGGATATTCTCGGTCTGCCCCGTGAATCCCTTCGTATTATGAAAAAGGATGCAAACGAGGACTTTATAAAGAACAAAAATACGGTGACCGATTCCGAGGATACAGGCATTGTGTTCTCCGATTCCTTCGAGGCATTCTCCCGCACAATTGAGGGGGCCGTGAAGCTGGAAAAATTCAGACGTATTTCAAAAACCCTCTGCGAGGCGGCAAGCATTGCAGGTATGCTTTTAGGTCTTCTGCTCACGGCAACGGGCGCACTTTCGCTTATGTGCGGCTGGCCCGTAATATTCCTTCAGGTATGCATGGTGCTTTTAAGCTTTGCGGTAACTCCCCTTATGGCGGCAAGTGCGGTAAAGAAGAAAATCGTTCTTCCCGAAAAGCTTGCAGGTCAGCTTAAAATAAATACCTCCTCCGATGATAAGGAGCTTTTTGATATGTACGGCGAAAAGGATGAAGCCGCAGAAGAGTCCGTGGAAGAAGAAACCGCTGAAGCAGAGACTTCTTCAGGAGAAGACCTTGAAAATGACCTCTCCGAGG
>JAZNAI010000068.1:0-5256 GCA_045586465.1 Acutalibacteraceae bacterium
AGCATTCTCTTTTCGTTTCTTACGATAATATCAGGAGCGCCCAGTTCAAGAAGACGTTTAAGTCTGTTGTTTCTGTTGATAACACGTCTGTAAAGATCATTGAGGTCACTTGTTGCGAATCTGCCGCCGTCAAGCTGTACCATGGGACGGAGATCCGGGGGGATAACGGGGATAACGTCAAGAATCATCCACTCGGGACGGTTGCCTGACTGACGGAATGCTTCAACAACCTCAAGACGCTTAAGAACACGGAGCTTCTGCTGACCGTCAAGGTCCTTGATTTCCTCCTTGAGCTCTTCGGCAAGCTTCTCAACGTCAATTTCGGAGAGAAGAATCTTGATAGCCTCAGCACCCATCATTGCCTCGAATTCGCCCGTAACGTCACGGGTAAGGCATTCCTGATATGTGTTTTCATCAATGATGTCACCCTTGTTGAGGTTACAGTCACCGGGACGTAAAACTATATAATTGTCGAAATAGATAACTCTTTCAAGCTGACGGGGTGCAATGCCGAGCATAAGACCGATTCTTGAAGGGATACCCTTGAAGTACCAGATATGGGATACGGGGCAGGCAAGCTCAATACGGCCCATTCTTTCACGGCGGACCTTTGACTTTGTAACCTTAACACCGCAACGGTCGCAGACAGTACCCTTATAGTGCTGTCTCTTATACTTACCGCAGTGACACTCCCAGTCCTTTACGGGTCCGAAAATAACCTCGCAGAAAAGACCGTCCTTTTCGGGCTTGAGAGTTCTGTAGTTAATCGTTTCAGCCTTCTTTACCTCACCGAAGGACCATGAACGGATCTTATCGGGTGAAGCAAGGCCGATCTGAATTGATTCAAAATTTAATTTATTGTAATTGTCTTCTGTATATTTCTTAACAGTTACTGCACTTTCGCTCATCTGACAACTGCTCCTTTATATATTAGTCGGGAATCCTGCTGCTGCGGCATCAGTCAATGTCATTGTCTGCACCGCTTACGATATTGAAGCCGTTTCTTTCGTACTCGTCTTCAGCATCTTCGGAGCTGAAGCCCATAAGCTCAGCAGCATCGAAAATGTCGTCGTCATCGAGTGCTTCTTCGTCGTCTGCGAATTCATCGCCTGCGAAGTCATCTGCAACTACGTCGTCGGGTACGGGAGGAAGGTCTGCGGCAGGAGCTTCATCATCGCAGTAATCCTGCTGAAGGTCGATTTCAATGCCGTCTTCATCAAATACGGTGATATCGAGAGCAAGAGACTGTAATTCTCTTACAAGAACCTTGAAGCTTTCGGGGATACCGGGACGGGGTACTGCCTCGCCCTTGACGATAGCTTCATATGCCTTGACACGGCCTACGATATCGTCGGACTTGATTGTAAGGATTTCCTGAAGAGTATATGCTGCGCCGTATGCTTCAAGTGCCCAAACTTCCATTTCACCGAAACGCTGTCCGCCGAACTGAGCCTTACCGCCCAGGGGCTGCTGTGTAACGAGAGCATAGGGACCTGTTGAACGTGCGTGAATCTTATCATCAACAAGATGATGGAGCTTGAGGTAGTACATAACACCTACTGTTACGGGGTTATCAAACTTCTGACCGGTTCTTCCGTCGTAAAGAACGGACTTACCGTCTTCTCTGAGACCTGCAAGCTTGAGACATTCCTGAATGTCGCTTTCGTGAGCGCCGTCGAATACGGGAGTCATAATCTTCCAGCCAAGCTCACGGCAGGCACGGCCGAGATGTACCTCAAGTACCTGACCGATATTCATTCGGGAGGGAACGCCGAGGGGATTAAGAACGATATCAAGAGGAGTACCGTCTTCAAGGAAGGGCATATCCTCCTGGGGAAGAATTCTTGAAACAACACCCTTGTTACCGTGACGGCCTGCCATCTTGTCGCCGACAGAGAGCTTTCTCTTCTGTGCAACATAGCAGCGTACGATCTTGTTAACACCGGGGTTGAGCTCGCTTGAGTTAGCTCTTGTGTAAACCTCAACGTTTACAACGATACCGTATGCACCGTGGGGAAGCTTAAGGGAGGTATCCTTGCATTCGCCTGACTTTTCACCGAAGATAGCACGGAGAAGTCTGTGCTCTGCATTGAGCTCTGTTTCACCCTTGGGAGTAATTTTACCTACAAGGATGTCACCTGCACGGACCTCTGCACCTACACGGATAATACCCTGCACGTCAAGATCCTTGAGAGCATCCTCGGAAACGTTGGGGATATCTCTTGTGATCTGTTCCGGTCCGAGCTTTGTCTCACGGGCCTCTATTTCATACTTTTCAATGTGGATTGATGTATATACGTCGTCACGGACAATCTTTTCGTTGATAAGAACGGCGTCTTCGTAGTTGTAGCCTTCCCAGGTCATAAAGCCTACGAGGGCATTCTTACCGAGAGAGATTTCACCGTCGCTTGTTGCGGGGCCGTCAGCAATGACGTTGCCCTTTTCAATTCTTTCGCCGACACTTACTATGGGTCTCTGGTTGATGCAGGTGCCCTGGTTGGGGCGCATAAACTTGATAAGAGAGTAAACGTCAACGTCGCCTTCGTCTGTTGTGATTTCAACAGAATCAGCACTTACTCTTGTAACGGTACCGGTACGCTCTGCAAGCACGCATACACCTGAGTCACAAGCGGACTTGTATTCCATACCTGTTCCGACGATGGGAGATTCTGTCTTGAGAAGCGGAACTGCCTGACGCTGCATGTTAGCACCCATCAGAGCACGGTTTGCGTCGTCGTTCTCAAGGAAGGGAATCATAGCGGTAGCAACAGAAACAACCATCTTGGGAGAGATATCCATGTAGTCAACCTCGGAAGCGTCAACCTCAAGGAACTCGTCTCTGTAACGTACAATAACCTTCTTGTTTGCAAAGAAGCCGTCCTCTGTAAGAGGCTCGTTAGCCTGTGCAACCTTGAAGCTGTCTTCAACGTCAGCTGTCATATAAAGAACTTCGTCGAGCACCTTGCCGGTTGCCTTGTCAACACGGCGGAAGGGAGCTTCAATGAAGCCGTATTTGTTGATTCTTGCGAATGTAGCAAGTGAGGAGATAAGACCGATGTTGGGACCTTCGGGAGATTCGATGGGACACATACGGCCGTAGTGTGTATAGTGAACGTCTCGAACCTCGAAGCCTGCACGGTCTCTTGAAAGACCGCCGGGGCCCAGGGCTGAAAGACGGCGCTTATGTGTAAGCTCTGCAAGGGGGTTAACCTGGTCCATGAACTGTGAAAGGGGTGATGAACCGAAGAACTCCTTGATAACAGAGGTTACGGACTTGATGTTGATAAGAGATGCAATTGTTGCAGGCTCTTTTCTGAGGGACATCTTTTCACGAACAACTCTTTCAAGTCTTGAGAAGCCGATTCTGAACTGATTCTGGAGAAGCTCGCCGACTGAACGGATACGGCGGTTACCGAGATGGTCGATGTCATCTGTATAACCTACACCGTTTGCAAGACAGTTGAGGTAGTTGATTGAGGAGAAGATATCGTCAACGGTGATGTGCTTGGGAATAAGCTCGTCGCAACGGTCGGAAAGCTCTTTTGCAAGCTCTTCCTTGTCGTCGATTTCCTTGTCGAGGATATCCTTAAGCACGCTGAAGCAAACCTTTTCGTTGATGCCGAGAGCGTCAAGCTCTTCAACAGTAAACCGGGGGAAGAACTCGTAGGGCTCGCACATACCGTTTGTGATAACCTTTACGCTCTCACCGCCGTCTGCGTATACTTCAACTATGCTTACGCCTGCCTGCTCCATCTGCTGAGCAATTTCCTTGGTAACAACCGTGTCAGCCTCAAAAACCTCACCGAAAGCACCCGTTACGGTGTTTACAAGCACACGGTCAACGATTCTGTCGGAAAGAGCAAGCTTCTTGTTGTACTTATATCTGCCGACTCTTGAAAGGTCATAGCGTCTGCCGTCGAAGAAGAGACCCTCAAGATGTGACTTTGCGGAGTCAATCGTGGGAGGCTCACCGGGACGGAGCTTCTTATAAACCTCGATAAGAGCTTCAGCGGAATTCTTTGTGGTATCCTTTGCAAGAGTTGCCATAATTCTGGCATCCTCACCGAAGAATTCGATAATATCGGAATTGGAGTCAAGACCGAGAGCTCTGATAAGGGTTGTGATGGGGAGCTTTCTGTTCTTGTCGATTCTTACGCTGAAAATATCGTTTGCATCTGTTTCATATTCAAGCCATGCACCGCGGTTGGGGATGATGGTTGAAGTAATATCGAATGTATTTTTGCTTGCCTTGTCAAAATATATACCGGGGGAACGGACAAGCTGAGAAATGATAACACGCTCTGCGCCGTTGATAACGAAGGTGCCGCTGTCTGTCATCTTGGGAAGGTCGCCCATATAAATCTCGTCTTCAATAAACTCCTCTTCCTCACCGTTAGCTGCCTTCTTGGAAAGACGGACCTTAACCTTAAGGCTGTCCGCATACGTAGCATCTCTTTCCTTACAGTCCTTTACGGTATAGTTGCGTTCGGGGTTATGGGGGTCCTTGGGTTCAAGATGGGCATCGATGAATTCAAGTACAAGGTCGCTTGAAAACTCCGTTATACCTCCTATGTCATTGAACACTTCCTTAAGACCGACATCGAGAAACCACTTGTATGAGTTCTTCTGTACCTCGATCAGATTAGGCATCTCCATTACCTCGTTGATCTTAGCGAAGCTCATTCTGGTGTTTTTGCCGAGATTCACAGGTTTCACATTAGGCATTCAATCCAACTCCGTTCTTTGTTACTTATTTTCGGAGAATGTGCATCCCTCATATTACCCGCCTAATATAATATTAAATAGGCCATACAAAAGGATATTCACATCCATAATAATGCAGTTTAGTATAATACTACAAACATTTCCCGATGTCAATATAAAATTTAAATTTTTTTTATATTTTATTAATAAAGAAGCAAAAATAATAAACAGCTGCGTTTTTGCAGGCATTTTACCCTCTCTCCCGTCATATATCTTTAGTGATACAAATTTCAGGGAGGAATTACAGGTGAACACCTTTTCCGAGGAAAGAGCAGTAGAGCTGGGTGAATATATCGTAAAAAACAAGGTTACCGTCCGTGCCGCCGCAGAAATTTTCGGCGTTTCAAAATCAACGGTACATACAGACGTCACAGACAGACTCAAGGAGGTTGATCCGCCTCTTTATCTGAGAGTCCGTGAAGTGCTTGACGTAAACAAGGCACAGCGCCACATAAGAGGGGGCCTTGCCACAAAAGAAAAATATCTTAAGCT
>JAZNAI010000069.1:0-2015 GCA_045586465.1 Acutalibacteraceae bacterium
ACTCCGTTATTACATCAATTTCGGAAACACCGTAATACTTAAAGCACTCAACGGCATTTTCCGTTAATCTTTCACCGCAGATTGCAATTGGTATTGCAGGCGGACAGCTGACCGAGGGGGAAGCAAGTATTCTTCCCGTTGCCTTATTTACACTTATCTTTTCCGAAGACATAAAAAGAGCTTCGCGGATACTTAAAACCTGCTCGCAGGGAAAAACACCGGGCATCTTTTCATCAATTCTTGCCTTTTTCGGTACGGAAAGCAGAACTTTTTCAAGATATTCAAGGTCTTTTTCACCGTTTTCGGGGGTTATCATCATAACAACGAAATCGGGGTCAGAGAACTCAATTTCAATTCCGTTTTTTCTGAGAATACCGGCAAAATCCGTTCCCTTATATCCGTATTCCTTTGTGCAAAGAGTAATTTTCAGAGGTTCATTTCCCGTAAGCACGTAGCCGTTTTCAGAAAGCCTCTTTTTAATACCGCTTAATCTTTCTGCCGTCTCCTTTATCTTATCCCCGTACCCTTCACTAAGAGCCATATTCACTCTGTCAAGAGATGAAAGAATGAGATACGAGGGACTTGTTGATGCAAAAAGCGACATTGCCCTTTCTGCGTTATCGGAAAGACCGTCAGGCGCATTTTTTGATATATGAAGGTATCCGCCTCCCGTCAGCACGGGAAGGGTCTTATGGGCAGAATCACAGCACATATCGGCACCGAGGGTTATGGGGTGGCGGTCTTCACTAAGAAACTTAAGATATGCCCCGTGTGCATTGTCAACTGCTAAAAGCACACCCTCTTCACGGCAGACAGCCGAAAGTCCTCCTATGTCAGCTGTATTTCCGATATAATCGGGGCTTGTGATATATACAGCTGCGGGCTTTTCTTCTGAGGATTTCAGAAATTTTCTTAGCTTTTCGGGTGTAATTTCAGCAGACACAACACTTTCGGCATTTTCGGGATAAATCCATTTAACATCAATACCGAGAAGTGCAGATGCGGTCATAAAAACCTTGTGGGCATTTCTTCCTGCCGCCACAATGGGACTCTTTCCGTTTTTTTCGGCATACATCTTTATTAATGCCAGCATTCCTCTTATACCAAGCGAGGAGCCCTCTGCCGAATAAACGGTTTTTGCAGTACCGAAAATAAGTGAAGCATTTCTCTGACTTTCCCCGAGAATGCCGTCCTCGTGATACAGAACATCGGCACCCTCAATTTCGGTAATGTCATAGAGATTTTCATTGCCCTTATGTCCCGGAACGTGAAGTCTTACAGTACGGGATTTTATGTAATTTTCAACAAAATCATATACGGGAGTATTCATTATCCGTTGCCTTCCAGGGACTTTGCAGCTTCAAGCATAATTGCACATTCCATTCTTTTTCTGAAAAGGTCGCAGCCGTAGGAATATACACCCTTTACGGAGCCCGTTGCGTGATATGCGTTTGCAGCACATCCGCCGGAGCAGTAAAGCTTTGCCCAGCAGTCGGCACATTCGGGTCTTGTATATACGTTACAGGACATAAATTCATCCTGAATCTCAGTATTTGTAACGCCCTCAAATACGCTTCCGAGACGGTATTTTTCTTCACCTACAAACTGATGGCAGGGATAAAGGTCGCCCCAGGGGGTAACAGCCATATATTCCGTTCCCGAGCCGCAGCCTGATACTCTCTTATAAATGCAGGGGCCTCCCTTAAGGTCTATCATATAGTGATAGAAGGTAAAGGGCTTTCCCTCTCTGTGCTTTTCGAGCATCATAAGAGCAAGGTCCTCATACTGCTTCATAACAATACCCTTGTCCTCCTCGGTAAGTGCAGAGGGGTCATCTGCGGCACATACAACGGGCTCCATACTGAGCTCCGTGAAGCCCAGATCAAGCATAGTCTTTATATCCTCGAGGAAATCGGGATTTGCGTGAGTGAAGGTGCCTCTCATATAGTAATTCTTATTGTCTCTTGCTTTGACAAACCTCCGGAATTTCGGCACTATCTGCTCCCAGGAGCCTC